>JBKJUN010000984.1:0-31000 GCA_046590555.1 Bryobacter sp.
AACCGGCTAGCTACCGCTCCTGCCCCAAGTTGCCAGTTCTCCACCGAAAATGTGTTCTGGTAAATCATCCCGCTCACTTGCACGATGTCTCTTACCGACTTCTGCCAATCCAGGCGAAAGCCCATTCGCAGGGCCGAACCGTCCTGATCATCCGCCGAACCATCGTTGAAGTGCCGGGGCTGCCCGGGTGTCTCAACTAGATTGCGCCGAATCAGTGGCGAACCAGGAGCGTAATACTTTCGATAATTCTGTTTGCCCCAAACGCGGTAAAAGAATTTCTCCCCTAACTTCCCCCCGAAGCGATATGAAGAAAATGCTCGCTCCTCATTACCCGTCCCAAGAGTTATCTGCGAACCCTGCGTGTCCTGCGCTGCCTTGGTGATAATGTGAATTACCCCATTCACCGCATTGGATCCCCACATCACCGAACCCGTCCCTCTCACCACTTCGATCCGGTCGATATCCTCAATCAGCAGGTCTTGCGAATCCCAATACACACCAGAAAAAAGACGGTTATAGACCGGACGCCCATCGATCATAACCTGCATTTTGTTGGCGAACTGACGTGTCCCGCCGCGTGAAGAAATCCCCCAGTTGTTGCCATTGATTCTGGCCACTACCAGCCCCGGCACAATCCGCAGAATGTCCGGTATCGTCGTCGCCCCGCTCCGGCGAATCTCTTCCTGGGTGATCACATAAACCGCAGCCGGGGCATTCGCCACCTGCTGCGCCTTCCGCCCCACACTGGTCACCTGAAGACCCAGAATTTCTTCTACCGACAAATCTTCGACAGGCTCCACTTTCGATACTGCTTGCTGTTGGCCAAACAGCGGCAATATTAGGGCAAGCAGAAAAATGCTCGCTATGCGAAGAGGTTCCACCTCTAGCGTATCGGCCAGGGCTGAATAATTTTGAGCTGGATTGAACTAAATCAGGGAGCCAAGCTCGCGCCACGGGCGCCCCTGCGATTCCGCTACCGCCGGATAAACGATCTCGCCCTGATAAGTATTGATTCCCTCGGCAATTGCCTTGGAATCCTGTGCCGCCTGCTGCAAGCCCTTATTGGCAATCTGCATCAAATACGGAATCGTCGCATTGGTAAGTCCAAACGTCGACGTATGTGGCACCGCCGCCGGCATGTTCGTCACACAATAGTGCAGAACGCCATCCACATAGAAAATCGGATTCGTATGCGTTGTCGGCCGGCTCGTCTCAAAGCATCCGCCCTGATCGATCGCAACATCCACCAGAACGCTCCCTTTTTTCATCGAGCTCAACATATCGCGCCGCACAATCTTTGGCGCACTCGCCCCCGGCACCAGTACCGCCCCAATCACCAGATCCGCCAGCCGCAATGCCTCACGAACCGTATACGAGTTCGAAGCCAGCGTCACCACCTGGCTCGAATAGATATCGTCGATCTCACGCAGCCGGTTCAGATTTTTGTCGATAATCGTCACGTGTGCCCCCAGCCCAACAGCAATCTTCGCCGCGTTGTGGCCAACCACCCCGCCGCCGATGATCACCACATTCGCCGGTGCCACACCAGGAATTCCACCCAGCAAAATCCCGCGTCCGCCGTTAGGCCCCTCCAAATACTGCGCCCCAATCTGCACACCCATCCGCCCGGCCACTTCACTCATCGGCGTCAACAGCGGCAGGCTGCCGTCCTTCTCCCGAATCGTCTCGTAGGCCACGGCATTCACTCTCGCCTCAAGCAACTGTGTAGTCAAATCAGGCAGGGGGGGCCAGATGCAAATAAGTAAACAGGATTAGCCCAGGCCGAAAGTAACCGGCCTCACTCAGTTGAGGCTCTTTCACCTTCACAACCATTTCGGCCTTCAACCACACCTCGCTTGCCTTGGCCACGACAGTCGCTCCAGCCTCGGCATATTCTTCGTCTGTGATCGAGCTGCCAAGACCAGCCCCGCTCTCGACATATACCGTATGGCCTTGTTCAACCAGTCCGGTAACGCCGCTTGGTACAAGACCCACTCGTGCCTCGTGATCTTTGATTTCTTTGGGTACGCCGATAATCATTGTGCTTACCAGCCTAGCGAATCCTCACTTTAGAATCGGGCTGTCAGTCCAACCCTCACCGCACGTGCTAGGCCTGGCGTCAGATTGTTGTTGTTGTGACCGTTGACGATATATTTGCGATCAGTCAGATTTTCCACATTCACCTGAAGTCGCAACCGTTCACTCAGGCTATAAAACAATGCCGCATCGGCGCGTGTGAAACGGGGAATCCTTACACTGTTGTCAATGGCTGCAAACATTTCTCCTTGATGGATCAGCCCCAGCCCCGCATAAAGCCTAGGCAGAATTCGAAAGTTATTCCACACTGAGGCACTGTTGCGCGGCACTTGCGCCACATGCGCCCCTAGCGCTGCTGCCACCGTCCGGCTGCTAATCCGGGCATCTTGCCAGGCGTAGCCGCCAGCCACTGACCATAACCGTGTGATTCGTCCGTTTAACGAGAATTCCAGCCCCTTGCTTCGCTGCGATCCAGTCTGCACAAGTATTGCCGGGTTCTGCGGATCGGGTGCGCTCGTATTGGTCCGGTCCAACCAGTAGTAGGCAGAACTGAGCGAAAGCCCGCGTCCCAGGTCCCACTTCGCTCCCACTTCCACATTCCTGAATTTCTCCGGCTTCAACGTCTGGTTGGTCACACTCAACGATCCAAACTGATCGCCTGCACTTGGCAAAAACGAGACGCTGTAATTGCCATACAAAGAAACCGAGCGTACCGGCTTGATTACCAGCCCAAGCCTCGGCGAGAAGATATTGTCCACCCGGCGCAACGGCAGATTCGTCCTGCGATTGAATGCATTTAAATCAAAATGATCAAAGCGAAGACCAGCCACCACCTGCACAAAACGCGACAACTCGATCTGATCCTGCACATAGGTTGCGCCTACGCGCGCTCGAATCCGGTTGTCAGCATCGCTAGCCGACTGACGAAAGCTGACCGGGCTAAAGTCCACCGTATTCTCCAGCGGCACATTTATCGTCGTCGCGGTGTTGTTGAAATACCCCGTATTCCTGAAGTTATTCGTCAACTGCCTGCCCAGCTCCACCCCGGCCAACAATGTATGCCGAATCCCCCCTGTCTTCAGACCACGCGAAAGATCCGTCTGGTTGAAAAAGTTATTCCGGTTTGTAGCATCGTTATAGGCCGACAAGCTCACTTGCGTCCGAGCCGCATTGACTGCCCCCGGAAACACATTCCCGTAAAACTTGTCATAAGCTCCAAAGAGCGTCTGGTTCCGTAGATTCCACACCCCCAGTTGCTGCTCGACAATCACCGACCCGAGGTTCACATCCGCACGAGACCGGCTCAACTCTGGATTGCCGAAATACTGGCGCCGGTTCACCTCAAGCGGCAATCCCCGGTAGGACGGGATTCCCCGGTCCACCAGTCTGCCGTCGTGGAAGCGTTCATAGCTTAATCTCACTTTGGTGGCTTGGCTAGGCCGCAGCGTCAGAGTCGGGCTCACTCCATATCGCCTCAACTCACCATACTGGCGAAAGCTCCCCGTATCTTCAAACATTGTATTTAGCCGTAAAGCGGCCCAGCCATTGAGCGGCTGATCAAAGTCCGCCATCACCCGCTTGTTCCCGAACGATCCTCCCTGCACCGACACTTCACGAATCGGCGAAAACAAAGCTTCCTTGGTCACCCGGTTTAGCACTCCTCCCCCACCGCCCCGTCCAAAGACCATTGCATTCGGCCCCTTCAACGCCTCAACGCTCTCCAGGTTGTACAGGTCCCTAAAATACTGCACGTCGTCGCGTACCCCGTTGACGAAGAAATCTGCAGTCGTGGCATTGCCCCGAATGATCGGCGCATCCCTGTGCCCCTCACCCTGCGCCATCGTAATGCCAGGCACATATCGCACCACATCGGCCATGCTCATCATCGCCTGATCCCGAATCTGCTCTGCGTTGATCAGGGTGATCGATTGCGGCAGATTCAATACTGGTGTTGCTGTCTTGGTGGCCGTCGCCGTCGCCAGCGTCCGGTACCCTGCGGTCTCCGTCACCGTGATGGAAAGGATCGAACCCTCCACAGCCAGAGTGATCTCGAAATTTTGCTCTTTCGACTCAAGCACCGGAACAGCTCGCGTGTAAACTTGAAATCCCTGTGTCTGCACACTGAGCTCATAGTTTGCTGCCTGCGAATGGTCCAATCGAAATGTGAATTCGCCCTTCAATCCAGTTCTGGTCAGAAGTCCCTTCTGGTCTTTGCCAACCAGGCGAACATCTGCATTTACAAGAGCCGCACCAGACTCATCTTGCACCCGGCCAGTGATCGTGTCCAGCGGACTCTCTGCTCTTAGGACAGCCAGAATCGACACTAAAAGAAATCTCTTGATTAAGACTTGCCAAAATGAGCCGCCGAAAACGATGGGAAATAAGGTATTTTTAGACATTGAATGAATCCATTGCAAATCATTTGCAATAAGATTATTTCAACACTGAGGCAGGAAAGAAGTCAAGGACTCAATTGGTCCTAGATTCAATTATTACAAAAATCAGACATTACAGAGCTAAGAGAGGGAGAAGAGAACTGCCTAGGCTAGTCGCGAGGCTGTTCGTTGTTGTTGCTTTGGTCGGCTGCGACAACAGTTCCAGTGCTACTGCTCGGAACCGGAAGATTCAGATTGTTATCGTACTTTGGGCCCAACCCTAATGCAATCAACATCTTGGAATCAATTTTGCCATCTACACGAACCTTCTGGTCCGCCTCAAAGCGCTTCATCGCTTCCACACATTGGGCATTCCAGGCACCATTGCCATCGCCCTGCAGATAACCACGCTCAATCAAAGCTACTTGTACTTCACGAAGACGGTTGGAGGCAGGGGCGGTGGGCGCAACAGGCTTGTAAGGAGCAGGCTTGCGGTAAGCCACCCTCGTAGGCAAGGGACGCTTCGGAACGCCTGTGCGTGCTGAAGACACCTTTGCCGCCGTTCTAGCCTTGGCCGCAGCCTGTTTTGCTTTTGTTGCGACCGGCTTTGCAAGCAGGCCACATGCTCCAACAAGACAAACTACGAGTACGGTTACTGCCGGACGCGTTATCACCATGGAATCATACCAAAAATAATATATCGGGCGTAAGGGGTACGCCCGATAGTGTTTCAGTTTAATTAAAATCAATTCTACTCGCCCGCTATATCGCGTTATGGCTTTGGCGGCTTTGGCTTGTCCTTGCTGGCAGGGGCCTCTTCCACATCGCCGAACTTAATGTCCGACTCCGCTCCAAAACGCTTGTAGTCCTGATACCGTATCGTCATTTTGATCGGAACGATGCTGTTATCAAACACAAGCGTGTCGGTTGAGACCGTATAGGTCGGAAACCAGTACTTTCCATCCACTTGCTCCCGGTAAGTTTCAAACTTCGGATACTGGCTACCCGCACTACGCTTCTTGCCCATCGGCCGGCCATAAGTCTTGACGATCTGCAGTTCCTGATCGTCTACCCACGCCGTCCCGGCAAAATATCGCTTCCCCGGCTCAACCTTCTTAGGCTTGATCGCAAACACATAGCACGGTACCTCATCCACCATCTCATGCCCCAGATAGCGCACGTAATAGGAATCCAGCTCCTCAGAGGTCAGCACGAAGGGCAGCGTATCGCGCATGTCCTGCAAGTCTTCCGGCTCAAGCAGCAAATTCTGCAAGCTCTGGGGCGGGGCATAGACCACCTTCTCTGTCCGTTTTCCATCAATGAAAACCCAGTCGCTCGTCGTCTCATACTTGCCAATCACCCGTTTACGAGACGCATCCATCTCGTTCATCTTGGTCACTTGGCGGTAGATATAGTTCTGCCGCGCCTTGGAGAATGCACTTTCCTTCTGGGCAAACTTCTTGATGATCCCTTCGATCTCGCCCGGTGCTGGATCCTTCAGATTCACCGCAGCGGCAAGCCCAAAGGCCATCGCAAAAATCAAAGCTGGTATTTTCATTTCTTCTTACCTCAACAGATGTTTGGCGATCACCACTCGTTGCATGTTACTGGTGCCTTCATAGATCCGCCCGATCTTGGCATCACGATAAAGCTTCTCCACCGGGTATTCTTTGGTGAAGCCAACCCCACCAAAAACTTCAATCGCCCGGCTGGCCACATTCTCGGCAATGATTGAAGCATAGTACTTCGCCATCGCCGCCTGCTGCACAAATTCCTGCCCCGCATCCCGCAACCGGGCCGCGTTATAAACCAGCAACCGCGCTGCCTCGATCTCAACCGCACACTCGGCCAACATAAACTGCACCCCCTGAAAATCCCCAATCGCCTTACCGAACTGCTTCCGCTGCTTGGCATAACCCACGGCGTGATCGAGCGCCCCCTGCGCGAGACCGAGCATCTGAGCCCCAATCCCGATCCTGCCTTCGTTCAAGGTCTCGATTGCAACCTTGTACCCTTTACCCACTTCACCGAGTACAGCGTCATCGCCCACCCAAACCCGGTTCAGCACCACCTCACAGGTCGATGAAGCCCGAATCCCCAACTTGTCTTCCTTTTTCCCGACACTCAACCCCTCCGTCTCTCTCTCCACAAGAAAACACGTAATACCCTTGTAGCCAAGACTCAGATCGACAGTAGCAAAGACAAGAAACAAGCCGGCCTCGGCAGCATTGGTGATCCAGAGCTTCTGCCCGTCAATCACCCAGCCACCATCCACCTTGCGTGCGCTGGTCGTAAGCGCAAACGCGTCACTCCCGGCCCCAGCCTCGCTTAGCGCATAGCTCCCCACCATCTCGCTGGCCAGCCGCCCCAGATACTTGTCGCGCTGCTCGGCTGATCCCCACAAGCGCACCGCGTTATTGACGAGCGTATTCTGCACATCCACACAGACACTCACTGCCGGGTCCACCGCAGCCAACTCTTCAATCATCAAAACGCTCTGAAAGAAGCTCCCACCCTGCCCGCCATATTCCTCAGGGACATCGATTCCCATGAAGCCCTGCGCGAAGATCTTGCGCAGCAACCCAGCGTCTAGCTTGGCCTCGTCATCCATCTTGCGAACCAGCGGTGCAATCTCCTGCCGTGCGAAACGCCGCACGACGTCGCGGAACATTTCCTCTTCTTCACTCAGCTGCGTCAGCGGTTGCATGTCATCCGCTATTCTACGTGTTCGCCAGCGGCACCGCTGTCCCAATACCGGACACAATCATTCCCCATCCGGCTTTTCAATCCAATCCCTATCCCAAACAATCCAAACGCTTTTTGCTGTTTCCTATGCCTTGGCGCACCGCGTGCATCTGCTACATTCAAGAATCATGGACATCAAGCGCGAAGGTATAGGTCGTAAGAAGCTGATCCGCCGGGTGGTTCTCGGTATTGTGGCCGTTGCCGCCCTAGGGGCGACCACATTCGGTCTGAGCCGCCTCAAGCCCGCCGCTCCCAATGTGGAATCCGCCACTCTCTGGTTTGGCTCGGCCAAACGCGGCGCGATGCTCCGTCAGGTCCGCGGCCTCGGCACCCTCGTCCCGCAGGAAATCCTCTTCGTCCCAGCCACCAGTGAAGGTCGCGTCGAAAAGCGCCTCATGCTCCCAGGCAGCAAAGTCTCCGCCGGCACTGTAATCATCGAGCTCTCCAACCAGGAATTGATGACCGCACTCAGCGACGCCGAATGGGCTGTTAAAGCAGGCGAAGCCGAAATGATTGACCTCAAAGTCCGCCTCAACCGTGAAAAACTGGAACAAAAATCCAAAACCGCTCAAGTCCAAAGCGAGCAGGTCCAAGCCCAACTCAGCTATGACCGTGACACCAAACTCTTCAAAGAAGGCCTCACGGCCGACCTAACCGTTAAACTTTCCAAGGCCAAGGCTGAAGAACTCTCCCACCGTCTCGAAATCGAGCGCGAACGCCTCCTCTCCAACGACGATATGATCCGCGCCCAGGTCGAGGCCAAGCGAGTCAATATCGAAAAACTCCGCGCCGCCCTTACTCTCAAGAAAAAGCAAGTAGCCGACCTACGCGTCCGAGCCGGCGTCGACGGCGTCCTCCAGGATCTCCCCGTTCAAGTCGGTCAGCGCGTCACTATGGGTACTGTACTGGCTAAGGTCAGCCAGCCGTGGCGCCTCAAAACCGAGCTCAAGATCCCCGAAACCCAGATGAACGAGATCAGAATCGGCATGCCTGCCGACATTGATACACGTAACGGAATCATTAAAGGCGAAGTAGCAAGAATAGATCCTGCTGCCGTGAACGGAACGGTAACGGTTGACGTACGTCTTATTGGAGAACTGCCGCAAGGCGCAAGGCCAGACCTCAGCGTCGACGGCACCATTGAGATCGAAAAGCTGACTGACGTGCTCTATGTCGAGCGACCCGTCATCGGTCAGGCCAATGCAACAGTTGGTCTCTTCCGGGTGAATCCGGATGGCAAAGAAGCCGAGCGTGTACAGGTGAAATTCGGACGCAGCTCAGTAAACACCATTGAAGTCGTGAGCGGCCTGAAATTGGGCGACAAAGTGGTGCTCTCAGACATGAGTCAATGGGATGCCCACAACCGGGTCCGATTAAATTAGCGAGTCAGATTGAACTAAGAGGAGAGATACAAAATGAGCGAAGCACAAGACCTGTTGACCATGGACGGCGTGACCAAGGTATTCCTTACCGACGAGGTAGAAACCCACGCTCTCAGCGGCATCCACGTAAACATCAAAAAGGGTGAGTACGTCTCGATCTCCGGCCCCTCCGGCTGTGGCAAGTCGACCCTCCTCGCGATCCTCGGCCTCCTCGATTCACCTTCTGGCGGAACCTACGTCTTGAATGGCCGCCCGGTCCAGAGTCTCAAAATGAGCGAGCGCGCGCGCATCCGCAATCGCGAAATCGGCTTCATCTTCCAGGCCTTCAACCTCATCGGCGACCTCACGGTTTACGAAAACGTCGAACTCCCGCTCACCTACCGCGGCATGTCCGGTGCCGAGCGCAAGAAGCGAGTTCACGACGCCCTCGAGCGCGTCGGTATGGGCCACCGCGTTAAGCACTATCCCTCACAGCTCTCCGGCGGTCAACAGCAGCGTGTCGCCGTAGCCCGCGCTCTCGCCGGTGACCCGGCCATCCTCCTCGCCGATGAACCTACCGGTAACCTCGACTCAGCCAACGGCGAAGCAGTCATGGAACTCATGCGCGACCTCCACCGCGGTGGAGCCACCATCTGCATGGTTACCCACGACAACCGATACGCCAAATACGCCGACCGCACCATCAAGCTCTTCGACGGCCGCATCGTCGAAGAATCAAGCGAAATGGCGACAGCAGCCGAGGCCGACAGATGAAAGGGCAACTCGAACGCTACTTCGAGCTCTTCCCCATTCTCGCCATCATCCTCATCATGATGGCCGCTGAGCGCCAGCAGTCGAAGCTACAGTATCTAGATCTAGGCTTTGGGCTATGCGTCCCTTCAATCGAAGTCCCGGCCCCTCGCCTCATTTTTCGTTAGTCCAAAGTCCAACTTAGTTCCCTGCGCGGCGCGCAATTCAAATGGGCCCCGCAACCGCATTGCGGCATGATTGATAAATCAATGATCGAACTTCGAAATATCGAAAAGGCCTACCAGCAAGGGCCTACCAAGAGCTTTGTGTTGCGCCGGGTTGACGTCACCATCAAAGAAGGCGAATTCGTCTCCATCATGGGGCCTTCAGGTGCAGGCAAGAGCACGCTCCTTTACGTCATCGGAATGCACGATAGCGATTGGACTGGCGAATACTTCCTAATGGGCCAACCCGTTCACAAAATGAACCGCAAAGACCGCAACGAAGTCTATAAACAAAACTTTGGCTTTGTGTTTCAGAGCTACCACCTGCTCGACAATCTCACCGTCGCAGAAAACATCGAGATGCCGCTCACTTACCGCAACATCAGGAAGAGCGACCGCGAAGCTATCGTTGCCGACACCCTCGACCGTTTCCAGATGGTCGGTAAGAAAGACCTCTTTCCCAATCAGCTCTCTGGCGGCCAGCAGCAACTCGTTGGCATCGCCCGCGCCATGGTCGCCAAGCCCAAAGTTATCCTCGCCGACGAACCAACCGGCAACCTCCATACCAGTCAGGGCAAAGAGATCATGGAGATGTTCAAGAAGCTCAACGACGAAGGCACCACAATCATCCAGGTCACGCACTCTGACGTCAATGCCACCTACGGCAACCGCATCATTGAGATCCGTGACGGATGGATCGAGAAGTGAAGCCGGCCATCAAGCCCCGCATTCTCATTGCCGACGACCAGATCGACGTACTTGAAGCCCTGCGCCTGCTCCTCAAGCCTGAAGGCTACGAAATCGAAACCGTCCCCAGTCCAGACGACGTAGTCCGCTCCCTTGAGAAGCGCGAATACGACGCTCTCATCATGGACCTCAACTACACCCGCGACACCACCTCCGGCCAGGAAGGTCTCGATCTCCTAAGCAAAGTCCAGGAGATCGACCCCATGCTCCCCGTCGTCGTGATGACCGCCTGGGGCACTGTCAATTTGGCCGTCGAAGCCATGCGCCGCGGCGCAAGAGATTTCCTCACCAAGCCATGGGAAAACGAACGACTCGTCTCGATCGTCAGAACCCAGCTCAACCTCAGCAACGCACTCAAGCGCCAGCAACGTCTCGAAGCCGAGAACATGCTCCTCCGTGATGAATCCGGCCCCATCATGATTGCCAAATCTCCAGCCATGGAACCAGTCATTGAACTCATCGCCCGCGTCGGCCCCAGCGACGCTAACGTCCTCGTCACCGGCGAACCCGGAGTCGGTAAAGAAGTAGTCGCCAGAAAACTCCACGCCATTTCAACGCGTGGATCGAAGACCATGGTCAGCGTCAACGCCGGCGGCCTCGCCGAAGGCGTCTTCGAGAGCGAACTCTTCGGTCACGTCAAAGGCGCCTTCACCGATGCCAAAACCGACCGTGTTGGCCGCTTCGAGCTCGCGGACTCGGGCACCCTCTTCCTCGACGAAATCGCCAACGTCTCGATGAATCTCCAGTCCAAACTCCTCCGGGTTCTCGAAACCGGCGAGATGGAACGCGTGGGCTCTTCCAGAACAAAAAAAGTCGACGTCCGTGTCATCAGCGCCACCAACGCCGACCTCCACCGTGAAGTCGAAGAAGGCCGCTTCCGCCAAGATCTCCTCTTCCGGCTCAACACCATCGAGATCCACATTCCGCCCTTGCGAGAGCGCCGCGAAGACACCCTTGCGCTAGCCAATTTCTTTCTCGACAAACACGCCCAGCGCTACCGCAAAGCCCTATCCGGCTTCGACCCTGGCGCAGTACAAGCGATGATGGAACACCGTTGGCCCGGCAACGTGCGAGAGCTCAACCACGTCGTCGAGCGAGCCGTTCTCATGTCCGGCGGCACACAGATCCGCGCTCAGGATCTTGCCCTGCGCCCCAGCACCGGTACCTCCCAGAAGCTTGAAGACATGAGCCTCGAAGACGTCGAAGCCCATCTCATCAAGAAAGCCCTCGACCGCTTCGGCGGCAACGTCAGCACTGCCGCCGGTGCCCTTGGCCTCAGCCGCAGTGCTCTCTACCGCCGCCTCCAGCGATACAATCTCCATCGATACACTACATGAAGCTTGCTCACGAGAGGCGCATTCAGCTCACCGCGATGGCCGGCGGCCTGCCCGCCATCGTCACCGCGCTCGGAATTCTTTGGACAGGTGACTACTCCTCCAAAGTTCAATGGACTCTCTCCTCGCTCATCATCGTCGCCTGGTTCGCCTTTGCCAACTCAGTCCGTGAACTAGTCGCTTCTCCTCTCCGCACCGTAGCCAACCTCCTCGAAGCCATTCGTGAAGGCGACTTTTCGATCCGCGGTCGAACCACTTCGCTCGACGATTCTCTCGGCGAAGTCCTCGAACAAGTTAACGCCATGGGCACCACCCTGCAGCAGCAACGCCTCGGTGCTCTCGAAGCCACAGCTCTCCTGCGCAAGGTGATGGAAGAAATCAACGTCGCCATCTTCGCCTTCGACAGCGAAAACAAACTCCGCCTCGTAAACAAAGGTGCCGAAGCCCTTCTCGGTCGCCCCATGGAGCGTCTCCTCGGTGAGACCGCCGAGAGCCTCGGTCTTGTAGATTGCCTCAAAGGCGAAATGCGAACGATGACCCGCAGCTTCCCCGGCGGCACAGGGCGCTGGGGTGTCAGTTGCAGCACCTTCCGCGAAGGCGGCGTCCCCCACCAACTCCTTGTCTTGACAGACCTTACCCGCCCCTTGCGCGAAGAAGAACTCCAGGCTTGGCAACGACTCGTCAGAGTGCTCGGCCACGAACTCAATAACTCGTTGGCACCGATCAAATCGATTGCAGGCAGCCTCGGCAAGATCGTCGAACGCGATCCACTTCCAGATGACTGGAAAGAAGACATGCGCCACGGCCTCAACATCATCGGCTCAAGAGCAGAAAGCCTCCAGCGCTTCCTCAGCTCCTACACAAGGCTCGCTAAACTACCCAGCCCAACTCTTACACCAACTGCAATAGAGCCGCTCGTTCGTCGAGCCACCGCCATGGAATTACGCAAAAGAGTCGAGATCTTGCCCGGCCCTGATTTTACGATCGAAGCCGATGCCGACCAGCTCGAACAAGTCCTCATCAACCTCACCAAAAACGCGGTGGAGGCGGGTGGCGATGTCCGTATCGGCTGGGGCCGCACTACAGTCCTCGCCGGGCCTAGACTCGAGATCTGGATCGAAGATGGCGGCCCCGGTCTATCCAACACCGCCAACCTCTTTGTACCCTTCTTCACGACCAAACCCGGAGGCAGCGGTATCGGTCTGGTCCTCTGCCGTCAAATCGCTGAAGCCCATGGCGGTACATTGGAGTTGAAGAACAACACAGGCAAACCGGGTTGCAAGGCCCGCCTGTTACTTCCGTTGGCATCGCATGATTCACTGGCTACTTCTGCTGGTCTTACAGTATGACCCGAACATCTCGCCGAAATTCTCTGAGTCGTCGCGTCTTCTTCAGCAACAGCGATTCCCAGAAGCCATCTCCATCCTCGAAACTCTAACCAGGGAAAAGCCCGTAGTCGGTGAATACTGGTATGCCCTCGGCATCGCTCACGCTGCCAGCGGAAATTCCACTGCCTCCCTCGCACCCCTCGAAAAAGCCTGCACCATCCCAGACCGCGTTGCAAGAGCCTGCTACCACTGGGGCCGCCAGCTCCAATCGATGCGTCGCCACGCTGACGCTATCGTAGCCTTCGACAAAGCCGGCAAAAATGCCGAAGACTCTGTCCTCTTAACAGCAAAAGCCCAAAGCTTCGAAGCGCTAGACCAAGCCACTGCTGCCGATCAGGCCTACCGTGGTGCCCTTGCAGAAAGCGCCCTCCGCCCCAAGAACTCCGCCGAAATCCAGCTCCGCTACAGTGCTTTCCTGATCCGTCAGGGCAAGATTGAAGCCTCTCTCTGGCAACTCGACCAGGTCATCCGCAAGCAACCGTTTATGGGCACCGCCTGGCGTGAGCGCGCCGGCCTTTTGCTTGCTGTTGGAAGAAAAGAAGACGCAGTCGACGCGCTCGAACAAGCCATCGCCCACGGCGAACGCAACCGCGATAACCTCCTTCTCCTCAGCCGTCTCTATACTGAGTTGGGAAACAAGGAAAAGGCCCAATCCTACAAGAACGAAGCTACACCACAATAAGCGCTTAGTCGCCCTGCGGATAACCGCTAGGTTCGAACTCGCTCTGTCCGCGAACTCGGTTCAACCGGCGGCCAGGCCATTCAAGGCGCATGTCCTTGCTCACTTCATCGAGCATCTCAGTCGTGCAGACCTTAGTCTCTTGCGCAAATGCACCAAGCAACATGTTGTCGCATACGGCATTGATCAGGCGAGGAATTCCCTGCGTACGTAAATGAATTTCAGCCAGCAACGCTTCAGGGAAGATCGTCTGCCCTTCTACACCACAATGTGAAAGGCGCGATTCAATGTATTCCGTGCTCTCTTTGAGCGTGAGCGGTTGAAGGTTGCAGCGCAACACAATTCGTTGTTTCAACTGACGCAGGTTCGGCGCATCCAGCTTGCGGTCCAACTCCGGCTGGCCACTCAGGATGATCTGCAACAGCTTCCCGATGCGCGGGTTCTCGAGGTTCCCAAGCAGGCGAATCTCTTCCAACACGTCCCACTCCAGGTTGTGAGCTTCGTCAACGATCAAAACACTGGTACGGCCTTCATTCGCCTGTTGAATCAAGAGATGATTCAACGCAAACAAAACTTCTGTTTTCGACGTACGTTCACAACGCAAATCCAGATCGTAGGCGATCATTTCAAAGAATTGATCAGATGTGATGCGGGAGTTGAATACAAACGCAAACTCGACCCCAGCCTGCTCCAGATAATCACGAAGACACTCAAGCATTGTCGTCTTGCCCGTGCCCACTTCGCCAGTCAACACGATGAAGCCCTTCCGCGATTGCACTCCGTAGATGAGATTGGCCAATGCCTCCTCATGTTGGGGGCTCCGGTAAAGGAACGCGGGGTCTGGACTCAGGTTAAAGGGGTCTTCTTTGAGACCAAAAAATCCGTTATACATTCAAAAGCCTGTCAAGAATCCTTATCGTAACATGTACCACTATTTATGAACCCATCCACTCAAGATGGATCCATCCAGGAAGTGCAGCCGGTGTATTTTCCAGATACACCACCCGGCGCGTCTTGGGGAAGGGAAGCCCGGTCGCCAGCGCCGACGCATAAAACGGCATCTTCTTCAAGATGTCGCGATACGCAGGAGAACTCGTATCCCCAATCGCTGCTTTCGAGGCAAAACCTCCACCCCAGCCGATTTGCAGCAGGCAACCACGGTTGCCGCCCTGAATCATATCCAGCCGCTTCTCTAATTCACCAAGTATCTGTTTCAAAATAGGAAGACCACTCCGCTCGGCATATTGTTTCTGAATCTGGAGTTGATTCGACGCCCAAAGATTTGCCGCATCGGCCATCGGCTGATGACTTACTTTTTCCTTCCAGGCACCTTCAAACAAAGTCCCCGGCAAAGCCATCTCGGCAAAAGTCGGGGCCGGTTTCCAATCCACACTAAACTTCTCGCCCTGCTTCACCAACTTCGCCGTCCGGGTCAAATACACGCGAAAACTCTCAGGAGCAACCGGCTTCGAGTCTCCGATGCTCACCGCACGCATACGATCCTTGCCCCGAGAACCCATCGCCGCGCTCTCTTCAGCCTGTGCGGCATATCGGAAGCCACGCTCATTCTGAAGCTGCTGCTCAAGCGCGCTAAACAACTTCTCACCACGCTCAGACCACGACTTGTGTACGATCGCCGTCCTCAGCGCCCCACGCACCGCACTACCTGGCAGATAATGCCCCTGAGGGCCCTTCATAAAGGTGGGTATAAAAAGATCGTCGGCCCGTGCCCGATCCCAGATCGGCGAATAAGCCGGGCTCTCAAAAGGAATGCGGCGCAGAGCAGCACTCTGTGCGAGTCCGCCCCAGTTCTGGAAGTCAAACTTCTCAGCCTTGCGCAGTTGTGTCAGATAACCTTCAAACACCGGCCGCCTGGCCATCAGCGCAAAGATCTTGGTTTGATCAAGCACATTGACGTGGTCCTTCCACACCATGTAATCAATCGGCGAAAGCGCCTGCCCGTCACCTACCAGCGTAGGCGTGAGGATGGTGGCACGATACTTCATCAGTTGTCCTCCTCGACGTAGCGCGGTTCTTCGACGATGTTGGCTTCTTCCACCACATTGGCCTCTTCCACCACAATCGCATCGGTCAGATAGATGTCAGCCAGCACAGCTTCAGGCTCTGCCTCGCGACGTTTCACAGGCTCAGCCTTTGCAGGCGGCAGCGGCAACTGGAAGCTAGGTGCCTTCCACGGTACTTGAACCGCAGCGGCAAATCCCGCACGCCACACCGGGTGCGCAAATCCATCCGGTGCCACATCGATTGCCGCCCCCGTTGGCGAGCTCGCGGCCACAACCACACCGCCCTCGCGCACCATGTTCAAACTCTTCTTGTCGCTGCCCCAACCGGCCAATGATTCCACCTTGCCATTGCGGCGCTTCAACTCGTAATAGCCACTCTTCCAGTCCACACTGTCGCTAGCCGCAGGAACATAACAACCAAGCAACCAGTAAGCAGAGCTGCCTTCCGATTCAGCCGGCTGGTGATCCAGAATGATCCCAGGCCAGTTCCCCAGTTGAAACTCAGGAGATTCCGCACGGCCCCAACCACGAGATCGCTCACCACCAAATCCAGAATCAGCTAGCAAACGAAATGCCGCCCGCACCGGGCTATCCCAACGCTCGCGCGCCGCCTGGTCGGCAAACAATATCCCGAGCCACAAACCGACGCCCTGATTGAACTCAAGGCAACCACTTGTATAGGCCTCGCCGCTGGTTTCGGTAATCCGGTCTACTGGTGCAGTCGCCCGCACCCGCTCCCGAAATGGCGTCTGCGACCCTGCCGGCAACAGACAGCCACTCAGGCCATCCACTTCCCAGCGATCTTCGCGAAAAGGCTCACCAGCCAGCAACTCATCGATTACGCTCAACGGAATCAGCTTCGCCGCATGCCAGTTCATCTTGGCCGTTGCCTGTGAAGGCGGCCACAATGTAACCGGAGCCGGAGCAAAAAGCTGCCGTCCAAAATACGGGTACATCGACGTAAAACGCACTGCAGGCTTGCCACCGGCTACCGTCGCCGCAAGCCACGCATCGAGCTCACCCAATTGGGCCAGCGCCTGCGTTACCGCGCTAAATACACGGTCTGAAGGGAAGGTCGAATTTAGTTCATCTTGACGACCGCTGTCGCCGCCAATGCGCCACGGCCCTGTCGGGCGCAGGCGTACCAGCAGCGCGGGCTCGCGTGGTGTGGACGGCATGGCGCTTAGGCCTCGAGCTTCTGAGCGAGCTCAGCAGAAACGGCGCGCAACCCGGCCACATCGGCCGCTGTGGCGACTTCGGTTTCCGCTCCGCCCTTGTAGTAACCCGCATTGCGCCAGGTCAGCTTGAGCCCCGAGAAACTCACCCGCCCGCTGCCACGGCTTCCGCCGCCGCCAAGCGTATCGTCCTCAAGCAGGGCCATACCCTGAATGATCGTCCCGATCAATTCCTTATCGGCTTCGCAAAGTACGTCCAGCACAAGGCGCAACTTGAAGCTCGCACCAGCCGGTACACGCTCAAGCGTACGAGCCTGGCTCTGACACGTAATACGGTCAATCGCCGATTCACTCTTAACTTCAGTCAACTCATCGTCGAGGCTCTCTCGCATCGGTGCCGTGATGCTGTCCAGATTGAGCGAAGCGTCATACACAGTAAGACGCGCAGGCGTAATCGTGTTCTGGCTCAGGGCCTCTCCTTCAACGCGTTCCACCCGTCCAGGAGCGCGGCCAAAGAGCAGGCAGATCTCGTCGTTCGGCAAGTCTGAGGCGTGGATGCGAACTTCCTGGCCCTTGCGCTTGGATACGTAAACAAGCTGCTTCGGCGTAGCAAGGCCCATGGCCTGTTCGAGCAACGAACGCAGGCGGCCACGCAGGCTTGAACCCGGTACATACGGGCGGCCAAAAGCATCTTTTACAACTGGATTGTCGGCCCCGCCGATTTCGAGTGTGCCTTTGCCGGCACCAATGTGCAGGCCCGTCTCGCAGACCAGTTCGCCTTCAATCAGGAGCTTGCCAAGGAAGCTCAGTTCGGTTTGTGCAGTATGTGAACTCATGGAGGTTCCCCTTATTCGTTGTAGGCCACAATGGCCTCGAAGAGATCGCGAAAGCGTTCGTAGCCGCGCTGATCATTCTTGCGCGTCACCTGCAACAGCAGGCGTTCGAGCACGTCCAGGCTACGCAGCCCGTGCCGGGCAATTGTGTAAGCCAGTCGTGCGCGCAGCATCACAAATTCGTGCTGGCGTTCGCTCTCCACCGTACGGCAGGCGCGGCGTACAGCGTTGTAGAAACGCCGCAACTGGCTCTTTGTGCCAGAATCCATATCGCGCAATCGTGCCACCACCGCATGGGCCTGGTTATCCAGGTAAAGTGCATCTACGATCAGTTTTTCGAGATCAATGTCTGGAGCAAAGTCGCCGAATCTCTGTGGTCGTGGGCCTCCACGATCTCCACCGCGATCTCCACTGCGATCTCCGCCACCCAGCGGCGGCCTCGCGCCTTGCGGCCGGTTTCCTTGTTGGGGAGGCCGTCCACCTTGCGCTTGCTGCGGCGGGCGTCCTGTTCTCTGGGGTCTGTTATCCGCCTTCGGTGCGTCCGAGGCCGGGGTTTCTTGCTTGACTTCTTCTTCCGACATGGGTGTGTCCTCGCGTTTAAGCGTTGATCGAGATTCGGGTTAATTCCAGGCCGACTCGGCCCGAAGGCCTCAACCTGGTCTGGCCAGCATTCTTGCCGATGAACTCAGCAAGAAGCCGGTTGCGCGTGCGTTCAAAATCACGCGATTCATTTTCGGTTTCGAGCGCGAGGCTCAATCGCCGGTACAACCGCCAGGGCCTCTCAAAGCGCCCGGTCTTGCGCCGCAGGCTCTGATATCCGCTTTCCCTAAAGAAACCAGACAACTCAGCTACAAACTGCGGACTTGCGCCATAGTTACGGATCATCCGCAAGCAAAGCTCACGGATCTCCAGAGCATCGGGCACTTGCTTCCAATCGAGCACCCGCCCAAACATATAAATCGAATCGCGAGACGAGGCCTGCGCCAGCTTCAGTGCTGCATGCACTTCAGCTACTGCCACTGCCTGTTCTCCGGCAGCGATGGCCGCACTGATGCTCTTGCCCTCAACTCCAGTCGTCTCATTCAAACTCACTTCAGCCATCGTCTGGAAGAGGCGATGAATCTCCTGCGCTACCTTGAGCAACGCATCGATATCACCGTACACAGTGAAGCCTTCAATACCGGAATCAATTATCGCAATCTTGCCCGTGCAATCCGGCAAACGCAACAACAGCGTCTGCAACTCGCCGGCAAAGAAATTCTTATACAGATGACTGAGGCTTAGATGCTCTTCCACCGAATTTGCTCGCCGCAACCGAATCTCCAGGGCATCAACAGCAACTGTCATCGCTGCACCCTTGCGTCGCTTCAGGCTCGATAGGTCGAGGTGCGCCGTCCACGGCAGCGATTCCATGTCATATCCAAGCTTGTAGGTAAACTTTGACTCACCAAAGTGGAAGCGGCCGGGCGTTTCATCGTCAACCCCAACCGAACTAGCCGTCGGTCCATCATTAGCCAAAGCGGCAAAGAAATTATAGTCGGCCCGGTAATGACCCGCCTCAACCGGCAAAAACGATTCCACCGTTGCCTTGGTGCCCATCCCGCGCTGCATCTCTTCAAAGAGCCGTTTGCGTACCACAGACCAGTCGCCCAGATTCTCCGTAATCGCCCAGTTGAATGCCACTTCGCCCGCACTGAGCTCATCAATATTGGCAGCCGCCAGACGCAGAAATGCTTCAGTCTTACCCTGAAATTCCTGTGGCACCAGCAAAAGAAAACTCGACCCGCTCGACGCCCCAAGCAGCATCTTCGACAGACCGAGGTGGTCCAGCAAGCTGCGCGGAATCACCTCGCCAACAAGGCTGAGGTAAAGGTGGCGGCCAAGGATCTCCGCACTGCTGCGGCCTTCAAGCGGACGCAAGAACTCGCCTTTGGGCGCAATCTTGCCTTCAACAAAAATCTGGATGGACATGGTTCAATTCGGTCGGAATTTTCAGGTTAACACTTAGTTGACTGGCTTGGCTTCGTACAACACCGTTTCATCGTCCGACGTCATCGCCAAAAAGTACACCGTACCGTCGTCGCGGAAGTCGATCGCATTCACTCGTAACAGGTAGTCGCCCTCGGCAGTGGGCCGGAAAAGATTGATCACCTGGCGGATTTTGGTAGGGTCGTCCGCCAGGCGCACCAGCAAAAAGTTGTTGCCCCCATTGGATTGTTGAAACAACACATCCCCACGCCGGTTTGAATCGAGCGTCGTAACAGAATTGGCCACCTGCCCATTTGGCATCACACTCGAGTTGTTTACCGAGATCTCCCAGTCGCTACCCTTCCACTCGGTCAATATATTCCCGCCCGCCTGCGTCGTAAGCACAGCATAAAGCTTGCCCGATCCAGTCCGGTGCAGATTCTGCACACCGGTAATTCGGTGCGGCCCCACCACCGTAAGATTCGGCTCAGCCAGTCGCGTCCACGTCTGGTTCGCGTAAAGGTAAAGCACTGGCACATTCACATTTCGGAAGCGCAACGAAGCCAAGACCTTCCCGTCATCAGCCAGAGCAAAACTGTCAAAGCTTGAAACGATCCGGTTATCAATTGTCGAAGCCGTTGCCGCTGTCGTCGACAAATTCACAATGGTCGTTACGTTCCCGTTCGACCATATGTACATCCGATTATCGCCAGCACTCGTCGAACCTTGCATCAGCACATCCCCGGCACCGTTCACCTCAATCTGGCTCGGCAGATTATAGGTAAACGTTCCCACCCGAAGCGGGAAGGGAATCAGCAACTCCGGCGCACCATTCCCCGCCACCCGGACAATCCCGGCAGACACGATCGCGTAAATGTCCCCATTCGGAGCCTTACGAATATTCGCCGTACCGCCATGAAAACCGCCATAGAACATGTTGCCAAACAGCCGCTCCCCGATCGAGAGCCTTGGTACAAAATCCGTCCCGTTAAACTCAGCCACCCCGCCTGATGTTCCACCCACCAGTACATGCGGCGGCCCCGTGCGTCCACCAAAGATCAGGGTCACCAGATTGAGAGGCGCTTCCACTTCTACCTGTTGGCCCGAATAAATCAGATACTCCGGGTTATCGCCCATCTTCGCTACGGCCATATTCGCTGTAGCAGTCCGGGCCATCAGGTAGACCTGACCCGAAGCCGTAATCGCACCAGACTCAATGTCTTCGAGATTCGTCCCTGCCACATTTGGTCTCGAGTAAAGGAAGACACTCTTCGGCTCCTCGCCAGCCTTCCAGATATAGACCCCATTCCCCTTGTTGTTGAAAGGGTTCCCGTGAATCAAAGTTCCATGCGCCGGATGATGCCACAAAATGCCAGTCAGCCCTGAATACTGAAGATTCTGAACCTTGCCGTCCTTGTCAATCGAGATGAAGTGGTTGGTGCTGTTATTCAGAACTACAGCCAACACCACCGTCCCATTCGTCTCCTCCACCCAAAACGTAGGTTGGTTCCCTCGTCCGCCCACAAAACTCCGGACAGTAGACCCAAGCAGCGGATCATTGAGAGCAATCAGCTTCTTTCGATCTTCGCTAGCCGGGTGTTTATAGAAAACACGATTCGACCCAAGTGTCGCGCTATAAAAAGCCGTCCCATCATCGGCAATCCCGTAGTCGCCATCAATCGAAATCAAGCCAGTCCCCGGCAGTTCTGGCATCGTCTCCTTCGAGCTGATCAATAACTCAGTAATCCGGTTGTTAAAGCCTCGAAAGATCCCGGCATAAGTAATCGGATCATTCTCAAATCGAAAGCTGGCCCGAATCAGCAACTGCCCGTTGGTTGACATCGAATGCCGCGTCGCTGTCACTCCAGACGTCGCCTCCGTACCAAGAACCAGCGGCGTGTTATTCGAAAAAAACGGCACCAGCCCATCGCGGTTCCCCAACGACAACTGCCGCCCATTGATATTGGTATCTTCGTGCGACAGAATGCGCCCATTCCGGGTAATCGAATGGACAAAGAACTCATTGGCAAACGTCCCTGAGGCGAACCGGGGCTGCCCTGCTGCCGAAACCATCTTGAAATTGCCATCGCGATAATTCATCAACCCGCCCGCCATGCCATCCAGGCTCGCGTTAAAGAACAGATCGCCGTTATCAGTCGCCCACAGCATCGACTGCCGAGCCCGAAGTTCATACTTGCTCCGCTGCTGCAAGATGTTGTGATACAAGCGCTTCACCGTATAGGTCTTGGGCACCGTAGTGTCAATACGAGCCACCGCAATCCATTGCCGCTGCAAGCCCGTCTGCACATCGCCGTAATTGAAAGTAGCCCACACTAAGTTGCTACCTTCAGCCGTCGCCGTCATCATCCCGCCCGTGCTGATCCGTGCCGTCTGCGAACCTCCACTCCGAAGATTCGTAATCGACCACGTCCACCCCACCCCAGGAATCGGATTGTCGTCTGCGTCATAAGCCGTAGCCGTAAACTGGGCCGTCGAAAGCACGTTCAGTTCCCCGCCACCCGGCGTCACCGCCACCCGGCTCGGAATCGCCTGTATAGCCGTCTCTGCGGTGATCGATCCTGCTCGTGCCGTGATCCGCACCACAGCCAGCCGGTTCGCCGTCACCAGGCCCGTGTTTGACACCGTTGCATTCGTGGCATTGTTCGTGTTCCAGGTGATATTCGCGTTCTCAATCCGGTTCCCGCCCGCATCACGCACCACCGTCCGCATCTGCAGCGTTCTGCCCACCAGCACTTGCGATGTATCAGAGAGAATCTGCACCGTCGCAGGCGTCTGCCCGTACAGCGCGGCACTGGCAACAACAGCAAGCAAAAAGCGCATCAACCGAAGACCTCTTCCACCGGCTGGTAAGTGCCTTCCGGCGCACCAGGCACATAGTAGTAACGACGCTTCGAAGGCGTATCATCAATCGACTTTGTCCAGTCAATGCCAAGCGCTGAGTAGATCGTAGCTGTAATGTCTTCGACGTAAATCGGACGTTGCTGCGACCAGCCAAAATCAGTGATCTTGGCCCCATTTGCATCAGAAGCACCAATCGCTCGACCACCCTTAACCCCACCACCCATCATCGCCACACTCATCACATCCCGGTAATGGTCACGGCCCGCACGAGAATTTAAGACACCCGGCGTCCGTCCAAACTCACCCATCATCACAATCAGCGTCGAATCAAAATCACCAGAGGCCTTCAGGTCATCCACCAGATTCCCGACAGCCCGGTCCAACTCGTTAGTCAGCGTATAGATATTGGGTGTTTGCCCCGCATCAAACTGCCCCACGTGCGTATCCCAGCCACCCTGAGTCACGTTGATAAATGTAGCTCCATTTTTGGCCCGAATCGCATTACGCGCCACAATCAAAGAGCGGCCCAAACTGTTATTCCCATACCGGTTCTGGTCATCAGTCGAGAACTTGAAAACGCTATCGACAGCCGCGTTGTACATCATCGCCTTTGCGCGATCGTAATACGCCCCGTAAGCCGCCATGGCTTCGTTTGCCGGCACCTCGCGCAACGCCGAGTCGATTTCTTTGAGCAAACTAAACCGCCGCTCAAACCGATTCTGCGACTGCTCTGCATTGCCAAAGAAATTGTGCGTCAGCGTCCCAATTCCGCCAGTCGATGCCGGAGGCATCATCGGCATAAACAACCCACCCAAAAACGTCGCGCCCTGCAGATTCGACTGATTAAAACTCAAGAACGGCGGTATCAACCCATTCGCTCCACGCTCGCGAGCAATCACGGCACCGATATGCGGAATCTCTGCCGCCAGCGCCGGATTCTGCGAGTGCGCCGTTTGCATATAGAACTGTCCACGCTCATGCGCCGCCTCCCACGAAGAACAACTCCGCAGCACCAGCAGATCATTAGTCAGCGTAGACAACTTTGGAAAATACCGCCGCGACATCCGAAGATTCCCAGAGTAGTCGCGAACATCGACGTCCCGGGGATTCCAGGCCGCGTCTTTGATGTCGAAAGTATCCAGGTGGCTCGGCGCGCCATTCAGATTGATAAAGATGCAAGACTTCGCCGTGTTGCGAAGCGATACCCCGCGTGACACCGTCACAGCAGCATCGGCATGAGCACCAAGCAGCCCAGTCGTCGCCGTGCCAAATAAGAAATGGCGTCGAGTAAAAGGAAGGTGCCCGGAACAGGTTTTGCGTTTGAAGTTCATGATGGCTGCCTTAACGATTAAAGATGAAGTCCAGTTTGTTGACCAGTGCCCACTGCAAGTCGCTGAGCCACTGCGCTCTCACGCCATTGCGGTATTTAAGCGCCGTAGTCAATTCAGGGTCAGTCGGAAATCGCGACAGCGTCGCCAGAAACAGCTTCCGAATCGCCTCTTCGTCTGTCGCGCTAGTCGCATCCACTTCCAGAATCCGGCTTCGACTCGAAACACTGGCGCTCGAATTCCCCAGAGTGCGATTTACATTTTGTGTATCGTTCATCGAATAGAGCAAGCCGAGAATCGTAGGCTCCGAGGAACGGTCAATCGTGATCCAGTTCCCACGCCCCAGATTATTCATGAAATCCACGATGCGGAAGTCCGTCGAAGGCTCGGTCGGGTCCGGCAACTGGTTCGCATACCAAAGCACACGATCAATCCCCGGAATCTGCATCGGCTGTTCTGTTCGTGTCGCCGTAATCAGCGAATCATAAAGCTCTTCAGCACTCAACCTGCGAGCCTCATGCCGCGCAAAGTACTTAACATAAGCCGGATCCCACTTGCCCTGATAATTGCTCGACAACTGGTAGGCCTCAGAGTTCAGAATCTGCCGCAGCAACGGTTTGAACTGGTACTTGTTGGCGACAAAGAAATCAGCCAACTGGTCCAGTAACTCCGGGTGCGTATTCTGCAATGGCCAATCTCCCGGCGGAGGCTTATTCGGATCCGTACGCTCAAAGTCCCAAGCCTCAGGCGGATCCACAATTCCGTGGCTAAAAAGATAAGCCCAAATATGATTTACGGTAGCCCGCGCAAACTGCTTGTCAGCCGTCAAAATCCGGGCATATTCCTGACGCCAATTCCCACTCTGGGGCTTCTCACCCGTGGTAAGGTAAACCGGCTCAGTAATGGCGTTAATCCGGATCGGGCGGTTGCCAGGATTGGTCGCCGAAACAGAACCCGTATACGAGCCATAAGTCCGGTCGTTGATAATCACCCGCGGCCGAAACCCGATATTGTCGTCCGACCAGCGAACAAACTGCATCCGGCTCAACCACGAAGACATTTGCCAAAACTGGTTCCGGGTTCGCTTGGTCAGAAAGAGATTGATCTTCTCCAGATGCGAACGCCCGTTATGGCAAGAGATGCACTCGGTCTTGTACCCAAGAAAAGTAGTAGTGATCTTGTCGGTGATATCGTCCCAGGAATCCTGCACCGGCCCATTCACATCCATCCAGCGGGCAAAGAACTGCGTCCCCGGAACACTATCCACTTCCCCAGCCGCACCTATTAGCTCGCGCGCAAACGAATCATAAGGACGGTCGTCGGCAATCGATTTCCTCAGCCAATCATAGAAAACATTGCGCCCAAAAGTCCCGATCGATTCATGAGACCGCGTCACCTTGAACTTGTTCGCCCAAAACGTAGTCAATTGATCAGTGTAGGCAGGTGTTGCCAGCAACTGATCAATGAGCTTGGCACGCTTTTCAGGGTCCGCCGATTCCAGAAAAGTCTGTGCCGCCTCTGACGTAGGAATCCGCCCGGTAATATCGACATAAGCCCGCCGCAAAAACTCGATGTCATTCGATTTCGGCGCAGGAGAAACCTTATCGCCAGCCATCTTCCCAAAGAGTTTCTGGTCGATGAAATTGGAATAATCCGCAGCCTCAGACCGGGACCCCACCGAAGCCTTCCGCGCCCGCGCCCCATAGCCCTGAAACGCCCGGTCCAATTCCAAAATACCCATCTGCTCAGTCCGCATCGCCGACGGATAGCGAGGGCAACCGGGGTCAGCAGATTGAGCTGGAATTGAAGCCAGCAAGACAGCTGCGAAAGCGGAACAAAATTTACCGGACATATCTGATCCTAAAATTCTATCTGATCGAGATCATGCACGAAATGGTACTGAAGCATTAAACTCTGCTCAGCCGCCGATTCGTCGCCACTACAAGGCCTGCAAAATGAGTGTTCTCTTGAAAAGCGGGCCAGTGACACCGTCCACTACGGGACAATAGCGGCGCTGGAACAAGAGATTAGAGTGAACTCTTGGAGGCCTTTAAAATTCCGTGAGCTTCGATGACGACGCTGATTGCCCAACGCTTTCCTACCGGGCCTCGCCGGGTCTTTAGCTGTGCTTGCCCGAAACAACGACGACCACAGCCAGTCCATCGCTCTGTTCCACGGGGCGATCTCCATACTGCGCCGCCTTTTTCTGCAAGTTCCCAAAGCTCACTTCAGATTGATGACCAACTTGAGGCGTGATTATCTGGTCCTCTGCAAAACCTATTCCACCGCCCCCGACTTCACGCTCCTCGAGCTTATAACGGAAACGCTCTAGCAGCTCTAAGCCGAGGTAAGGCCACCTGTGTTGGACATCCATTTGAGAAGGTCAAAATGAAGGTGCGTTCCATTTGAAATGCAACAGCTCAATGGTTCAATTACACCCTCGGCCTACAAATAGAGGCTGCTGAGAAAGCGTGCGAGATGGGTGAGAATTTTCACTTGTTGGGGTGGTGCGGTCCCACCTGTCGTTGTGGAGTGTTGCCGGGATCTGGATGATCTCGATTCCGAACTTGGTTTTTCGGCGGGAGTGGGAAGGACGTCGTCGGTTGGCTGGTCTGAGGATCGAAGGGAAAGGACGCGGTGCCGGGTGGTGCGAGGAAGCGGCATGCGGCGGTTGTCAAGGGTGATGAAGGTGCGGACGAGGTTGGGATTGTCCTGGGCGAAGAGCGCGCTTATATCGCCGCCCTGGGAGTGGCCTAGTAGTAGGAGTTGTTTGTAATCGAGTTCGGGGTGGGGACGCTTGAGGTGGTTGAGGATGAAGAGGCTGCCGCTCCAACCTTGGCGTGTGGACGACGTTGGGGAGACAGTTTTGGCCGTCGTAGCAGTGGCTGAGGATGGCGAGGGGGATGTGGCGGTTGTGGGTTGGCTCGGGGTGGGTTTGAAAAGATTCAGTAGGGTGGATAGCCTGGCTTCAGCTTAAAGATGCGCTTCTGCAGCGGCGATTCGGATTCGTGTCTTGACGGCGGTGTCTGGGTTTAGGGAGATTGAGGTGATTCCCTGCTCTACCAGCCAAGCGGCGAATTCCGGATAGTCCGAGGGGGCCTGGCCGCAAATTCCAATTGGCTTGTTGGCTCGATGCGCGGCTTCGATTGCCTGGGCGATCAGAGCCTTTACGGCTGGATTTCTTTCGTCGAAGAGGTGGGCTACGGTGCCTGAGTCGCGGTCGAGACCGAGGGTGAGTTGGGTCAGGTCGTTTGAACCTATCGAATAGCCGTCGAAGATTTTCAGGAAGTCGTCGGCAAGCACTACGTTTGAGGGGATCTCGCACATGACGTAGACTTGCAAGCCGTTGTGGTGCTGACGGAGACCGTAGCCGGCCATTGAAGCGAGGACTCGTTTGGCTTCCTCGGTGGTGCGGCAAAAGGGGATCATGACGATCACATTGTCGAGCCCCATTTGGTCTCTTACGGCTGCGATGGCCGCACATTCAAGGGCGAAGCCTTCGGCGTAGCGAGGGTCGTAGTAACGGCTGGCTCCGCGGAAGCCTAACATCGGGTTCTCTTCATTGGGTTCGAATTCGGCTCCTCCGAGCAGCTTCGCGTATTCATTGGTTTTGAAGTCACTGGTGCGGACGACGACTGGCTTGGGGTAGAAGGCGGCGGCGATCTGGGCTATGCCTTCGCTGAGGCGATCAATGAAGTAATCCTGTGGAGACTGCGTGCCGATGCGGGCGGCGATTTGGGTTTTGGCGTTGAGGTCCTTCAAAGTGGAGTAGCGGACGAGGGCCATGGGGTGGATGCCGATGTGGTTGTTAATGATGAACTCGATGCGGGCGAGGCCTACGCCGTCGTTGGGGATCATCGAAAAGCGGAAAGCCTGAGCGGGGTCTCCGACGTTGAGCATTATGGATGTCCTGGTGACCGGTGTTGGTTGAGCGATGGGGGTTGTGATGTTGAAGGGGAGTTGACCTTGATAAACATTGCCGGTTGGACCTTCGGCGCAGGAGACAGTAACGATTTGGCCATCGTGGAGTTTGGAAGTGGCGTCGCCGGAGCCGACGATGCAGCAGAGGCCGAGTTCGCGGGAGATGATGGCGGCGTGTGCGGTGCGGCCGCCGTGGTCTGTAACGATGGCGGCGATGCGATTCATGACTGGTTCCCAGTCGGGGTCGGTTTGGGGGGCGACGAGGATTTCACCGGGTTGGACTTTGGCGAGATTGGCCGGGTCGAGGACAATTCTTACGGGGCCAGTGGCGATGCGCTCTCCTACGGCCTGACCGGTGACAATTGGTTTGGCTGCGGTGGGGGTGAGGGTGAAGAGTTGCTGAATGTAGCTGGGCTTGCGGGCGGAGTGAACTGTTTCTGGACGGGCCTGCACGATGAAGAGCTCACCAGTGATGCCGTCTTTGGCCCATTCGAGATCCATTGGTGTGTGGTGGCCGTTGACTTCGGAGTAGTGATCCTCGACCTGACCAGCCCAGCGGGCCAGGGTGAGGACCTCATCGTCTGTGAGGCAGAAAGTGGAGCGGGCTTCGATTGGGACGGCTTCGCGGATGGTAGTTTGCTGGCCTTTTGCATAGACCAGGCGGAGTTCTTTTGAGCCCAGACGGCGGCTGATGATGGGGCATCTGGCATTGGAAAGGGTGGGTTTGAAGACGACCCATTCGTCGGGGTTTACAACTCCCTGGACGATGTATTCGCCAAGGCCGTAGGAACCCGCGACAACGGTGACATCACGGAAGCCGGATTCCGGGTCGAGGGTGAAGATGACGCCTGAGGTTGCTTTGTCTGAGCGGACCATGGGTTGGACGCCCACCGAGACGGCGGACGAGAGGTGATCGTAGTTGTGACGGGCACGGTAGCTGATGGCGCGATCGGTGAAGCAGGAGGCGAAGCAGGCACGGATGGCTTCGAGGAGGGCGGCTTCGCCGGAGACGTTGAGGAAGGTTTCCTGCTGGCCGGCGAAGGAGGCGTCGGGGAGGTCCTCTACTGTTGCCGAGGAGCGGACTGCCATCTCAACGGTGCGGTTGAGGCGATGAATGAGGCGCTTGTAGGCGTCATGGACTTCAGTCGCGATGCAGGGTGGAATGGGTTCGGCGAGAATCATGTGTCGAACTTCGGCACCGCACAATGCGAGGGAGGCGAGGTTCTCTGGCTTGAGGCCATTGAGCTTTGCTTCGAGGCGGGTTCTGAGTCCTGTGGCATCCAGGAAATCACGATAGGCCTGAGCGGTGAGGGCGAAACCATCCAGGACGCCGAGGCCGAGCGGCTTGAGGCGATTGAAGAGCTGGCCAAGAGAGGCATTCTTGCCACCTACGCGAGGGATGTCGGCAAGACTGATGTCAGCGAAATCGAGCGTGAGGTTGGGCATGAAGATTCCTAAATACTAAGGACGGGACAGGGGGATTCGCGGATGATGTCGTAGAGGTCTGACCAGAGACGTGAGACGGCACCCTGGGCGTGACCGCGACCAACAATTACGAGGTCGGCATTGAGTTCTTTGGCCTGGTGCTCGATCGCCATGACGGCGCTGCCTTCGATCAGCACAACCGAGGATTCAATGTGGTTGTCCCAGCGGATGGCCTGGAGTTTTTGCGTGGCTTCGTCGAGGAGTTGCTTGCGGTAGTGCTCGTAGTCGACGTCGATGGCAGGGTGTGGGTAGCCGGCGGCGTGGAAGAGGGTGAGGCGTGCGCCAAAGGATTTGGCAATAGCTGCGGCGGCCTTGGCGACGGGGACGGATTCTTCATCGAGGCTGAGGGCGCAGAGGATGTTGCGGACGGGCCAGTGGAGGCCTTTGCCCGCGTGAGCGGCGGTCCAGACCGGGCAGGAGACGTCGTGGAGGACCTTGGCGGTGACTGAGCCAAGGATGAGGCGGCGGATGGGGCCGCGACCGCTGGTGGACATGACCAAAAGATCTGTTCCATTGTGTTGGACGAATTGGTGGATGACCTCGGCCGGGGCACCCTGGCGCACGATTTGCTGGTGGGCTTCGCAAAAGAGATGATCGACAGCGAAGTCGCGGAGTTTGGCCTCGTGGGCTTGCTGAATGTCCGCTGGTATGACGATATCGAGCGGGCCCAAGTCTCCGTAGAAAGCTACCGGCAGTTCATAAGCGTGGAGGAGCGTGATGGGGCAATTGTAGAAATGGGCGAGTTCAATCACCGAAGGCGCGATGTCGCGGCAGGGTTGCGAGAAGTCTACGGGGAAGAGGATCTGGCGTACTGGTAACATATCGGTCTCCTGGAAAGAACCAGTGCACTTTGCGGGCCATCCATCTGGCCGTTGAGGTGCAGGTAAAGAAATATGAAGAATATTAAGAAGATTTTGTTTCCAGTTGATTTTTCGGAGCATTGCGCGCAGGTGGCGATCGAGGTTTTTGGGATGGCGCGGAGGCTGGGTGCGGAGGTGCTGGCACTACATGCGCTGGAACAATCGCGGTGGGCTGGTAAAGGGTGGAACGCGGCAATTCCGGTGGGGGTGGAGGACGCTGCGGAACGAGAGCTGGAGCAGTTTCTGGCTGGATTTACTGAGGGGGTTGTGTGTGTGAAACGCGTGAGGAGTGGGCATGCCGCAGTAGAGATCTTGAAGGCAGTGGAGGAGGAAGCCAGCGACTTTGTGGCGATGCCTTCGCGGGGTCGGAGCCCGTTTGAGTCGTTTCTGTTTGGATCCATCACAGAGCGGGTTTTGCATAAGGCGAGCTGCCCGGTATGGACGGAGAATCAGAGTGGAAGTGCTGCGGATCAGGTTGGGGAGATTTTGTGTTGTGTGGATTTATCGCCTGCATCGGAGGAAGTTTTGGATTGGGCTGAGAGGCTGGCGGCGGGGTTTGAGGCAGAGCTTGTGGTGGCGCATGTGGGACATGGGGATGGGGCGCTGGTGGAGCTGCGGCGGTTGGTTCGAGATCGTGGGCGGTGTGAGGTAGTGGGTGGGGAGGTGGAGGAGGCGATTTTGCGTTATGCGGTCGAAGTTGGGGCTGATTTGTTGGTGATCGGGCGGGGAGAGGAGCGGAGTGCGATGGGAAGGTTTCGGAGCCATGCGCAGACGCTGATCCGGAAGGCGCCTTGTGCGGTGTTTAGCGTTTAGGTGGGTGAGTTGACGCGAAGTGGGGGAAGTGGCGCACCCAGGTTTTATAGAACAGCACGGCTACGGATTCAGAAATAGGTTCAAATGGAGA
>JBKJUN010000406.1:0-10937 GCA_046590555.1 Bryobacter sp.
TGTTGGTTTGTGGTGTGTCCAGCGTTGGGCGGTCGGCCGCTGGACACAGTTTGGGCGCTGGTTGTTTTTAACTTATCAAGCAGGATGTCAAAGAGCTGGCCCGGCGTTGCTTTGGACTGACCCGGGCGGTGGGTTGAGGGTGGATATTGGACGCGCTGTTAGGCAGCGTAGGCTAAACGGTCTCGGGCGAATTTGGATTCGTTCCTGAGTTTTTTGTCACGGATGGATTGGAAGCGGCCGAGGGTGCGCTGAAAGAAGCAGGCGAGGCGGAACTCGTGGGCTACTTGCCGTGCGAATGAGGGATGCTGGTGATCGAGGTGTTCGAAGGCGCGGAGGGTTACGGGTGCACCAGTATTCTGAGCTGGCCGGGGTGATGGTGTGGCCAAGACGGCATCGATGGCCTGGTCGATGCGGATCTGGATGAGTTCGGCGATGCGGGTGCGGCGCCATGCGGCGGAGATGATTTGTTTGAGGAGTTCGAGCTCGGACGGGATGGCGGGCTGGAATTCGTCAATGAAGGATTTTGAGAAATTTTCGAAGATGTTTATGTCTTCGGTCTTGAGGATGAAGGTGTGGCTGTAGAGGCCGTGCTTGAGAGCGTTGAGACAAGATTTGAATTTGCCTTCGCGGGTTTTTGGGCCGGTGCATTTTTTGGCATTTGCGCGGTTGGCCGCGAGGGCAGCTTCGAACATGGTTTTTTTGCGTGTTTTGATCACGGTCGATGGTTCGTTATCGATGTTGAGTTCGTCGTTCTGTTCTTGAGTCTGTTCATTTTTCATTGGATTTCTCCTGAGCAGAACTTAGCAGGCGAGGGGGGTGAGCTTAATGTTGTGGGCTGGCGGGTTTTGATTCGAATGAATGGGTTAAGGGCAAAAGATTTTTGAAAATTGTTGTGACTCGCAAAATCTTAATGGTCGATTTTTGGAAGATGGGCCTGTAGGGGGCTAATCTTGCCTTCATGTTGGACTGAGTGTTTTGGGGGAGTTGCGCTTGAAGCAGACCCGTCCCTTTGCGTTTTTCGGAAAATCTGGGCAGTTGCTCAAAGCAGGGGTGCGCATGAGGAGCGAGTTGGTCACGCGGCAACTCATGCGCGGAGTGGCTTCGTTGCTTACCAGAGGATCTTCAAGCCCAATTGCATGCGGCGAGCACCGATTCTGGTGCCGGTGATGGCACCGAAGGTTGGGCTTTGGGTATTGGTGTTTCCGCTGCCGAATTGGGTGTGGTTAAAGGTGTTGAAGGTTTCCCACCGGAACTGGGCGGTAAAGCGCTCCATGAGCTTAAAATTCTTGAAGAGGCTGGCGTCCCAATTGGCAACGCCCAGCTGCTGGTAGGTATTGCGGCCGGCGTTGCCGACAATGCGGAGGCGATTGCCTTGGGCGTCGCGGGGGAAATCAAAGGCCGAGGCATTCCAGTAGCGATCGGGTTTGGATCTGCCGGCAAAGGGATCGCCGATGACATTAGGGATGGAGCGGGAGAAGCTACCGACGTTGATCCAATCAGAACCGAGGCCAAGGGTTTGGAATTGGCCCTGAGACATTGTCATGATGCCGTTGGTTTGCCAACCGCCGAGGAGGGTGTCCAAGGCTTTGTGGATGTTCGCGCCAAACTTCTTGCCCCGGCCGAAGGGGAGTTCGTAGGCGAAGCTGGCCACGAAGCGATGGGGGACGTCGAAGGTGCTGCGGCCTTTGTCCCACTTTTTGTATTCGGTTGAGATAGTGGAAAACTCGTCGGTGGAGCCAAGGTCGAGACTCTTCTGCCAAGTGTAGGAGCCGAGGAAAAAGAGCCCGCGCGCGAAGCGGCGTTCGATTTTGGCCGTTAGAGCGTTGTAATTGGACCAGCCGCCGTTGTAAGTGATGAGCATGCCAGGGCCGAATGCCGGGAAGGGGGTGCGTTGGCCAATCGGGATGGTCCCGGTTGGGTCGACTCTGCCGGCGTTGAGGTTGCGGCGCTGGGGAAGCTTGCTGCCGGTGCTGCCGGCGTACTCGGCTTCGAGGACCCAATCGTTGCCAAACGATTTTTGAATGCCGAAGCTCCATTGCGAGACATAGGGCGTGCGATTCAAGCGATCAAAGGTGAAGGGGCTGATGGCGGGCGAGGCGTTGAACGAGGGAAGCATGTCGCGCATGAAGAGATTGGGAGTGCGGGTGTCGCCGACGAGGGTTTGGGCCTGGAAGAAGGGCGGGCCGTTAACCTTGAACTGCTCTTCGTTGAAGTTATCGGTTGCGAAGAAAACACCCGCTCCGCCACGGATGACGAAGTTTTTGAGAAAGGTGGGATTCCAATTGAAGCCGAAACGGGGCGCCCAATTGTTGTAATCGGGATCGACAATATCCGGGCGCACGCCTTTACCGGCGAGTATGACTTTTTGCAGCTCGGTGCTGAAGAAGAGGCTGCGGTTATTGATCTCCACCGGCGAGCGGGCGAACTCGTAGCGCAGACCAAAGTTGATAGTGAAGTTGGAGCGAACTCGCCAGTCGTCCTGTATGTATGCGCCGTAGAAAGTGCTGCGCATATCCTGTTGGCCATCACCGACGGCGCCACCAGCTTGGCTGGGGGTGCCGATCAAAAAGTCGGCCAAGCCTACGCCGGCGGTGGTTTGCAAGCCTGTATAGCGGCCATCGAAGGCAAAGCTGGGGTTGCCTGAGAAATTAGTTACCTGGAAGTAAGATTGGCGGCTGATTTGGAAACCCGTGCGCATATTGTGCTTGCCGCGGATGACACTGAAGTTATCAGTGAACTGGAGGTTGTCATCGGTTGCGCCAATAGCCTGGGAGATCGATCCGGTGCCGCTAAAGCCGCCGACGTTAAAGGCCGGAACGCCGTAGACGATGGGTTCGGTGGCAATGTTTTTGAGGTTGAAAACTTCCTTGGCGTAATCCTTGGTGAAGCTCGTTTCGGACAAACGGTAAGTGACGCTGCGATTGAACCCGAAGCGGAACTCGTTGAGCATGGAAGGGCTAATAGTATGGTTCCAAGTCATGGTGAGGAGCTTGTTGCGGAGGGGAAAGCTTTCTCCGCCGAGAGGGCGCAAGGCTTTGATGTCACGGGTTTCGTCGGACATAGAGAATGTGCCAAAGATCTGATCTTTTGAGCTGAGCTGATGATCGAGGCGCACGTTGTACTGATCCCAATCGTTGATCTGGCTTGGGGTGGCGACGGTGTTGAAGGTGGGAAAAAGCGGCAATCCGGCGGGAACGGAGACGTTTGGCGTGGGCATGTACCGGATGGCGATTTGGGTGGTGGGATCGAGGCGGCTAGCCGGGATGACGTTGCCTGGGAAAGCGGCACCTCCGCCGAAGGGGTCGAGGACGTTGGCGCAGCGGCGGGGAAGCGGAGTGGTGTTGCAGATTGAAGAGCCGAGCGGAAGAATGCCGGTGCCTGTGCTGTCGTCAGCCAAATTGCCCGCCAGTTGGGCGCGGGAAGGATAGAGGGCGGTGGCGGCGGAACTGGCTCGCTGGCGTTGGCCTTCGTAGTTGAAGAACCAGAACGTGCGGTTCTTGCCGTTGTAGAGTTTAGGAATTATGACTGGTCCACCGATCGCGGTGCCGAAGTTATGCAAGTTGAGTGGAGGTTTAGCGCGACCGGTGCGATTGAGGAAAAAGTCGGTAGCGTTGAGTTCGCGATTCTGCCAGAAGTCGAAGACACTGCCGTGGAGCTGGTTGGTGCCGCCGCGCAGGGTGGTGTTGATGACCGCGGAACTACGGCCGAACTCGGCACCGAAGGTAGAGCGCTGGATTTTGAATTCCTGAATGGCTTCGATCGAGGGGCGGATGCCGACGCTGCCGAAGCGGGCGTTGCGGGTTTCGATGCCGTTAAGCAAGAAGCTATTGTTCGATTCACGTCCGCCGGCGATAGAGAGCGTCATGTCACTTCGCCCGGTCCAACTGGAGGCGGGTGAGGTGCCAATGCCGATCGGAACGGCACCGGAGGTAATGGCGGCTAGCTGGAGGAAGTTACGTCCACTTAGTGGCAAGTTAACAATGGCCTGTTGGTCGAGGACTTGACCGATGGCAGCGCTCTCACGATTGAGCAGGGTTTCGGCGGCAGCCGAGACGGTAATGGATTCGGTCAATTGTCCAAGTTTCATTTGGACGTCGATGCGAGCACGCTGGCCGACTTGGATGCGGATGTCGCTAACGATGCGTGACTGGAAGCCGGCATGGGAAGCTTCGAGTTGATAGATGCCGGGTTTGAGTTGGGGGAAGAGGGCTGTGCCGTTGCCTGCGGTCACGGAATCGATACGGGTGTTGGTGTCGACTTCGGTAAGTTTGAGGTTCGCTCCGGCAATGGATGAGCCAGATTCGTCGGCGATCTTGACGACGAGGTCGCCCGATATGGATTGGGCTGAGGCGAAGTTGGGTGCCATCAGCATGCCCGACAGGAACCCCGACAGGAACATGGTGGAGAGTATCTTGCGGATCAACATAGGAACTCCTTTAAGTTGTGATGTTGGGATTCTGAGCATTGTATCCAAGAGGAAAGGCGTGTGCAACCGTCAGGCTTGTGTGTGTGTCAAGGCAAGATAAGAATGTCACCCTGGCTGGCAAGATAAGAATGTCCCCTTGAGGGCGGTGGGATTGAGCAGAGGGTTTAGAGTGGGGGAGCAGATGCGGGCATTTATGGAAGGCAGCCGGGAGATCAAATTTCAAGCCTTGAACCGAGCCGAGATCTACGACTGGGTGGAGCGAGTACTGAGGCAATATGGCTACGGCAGCTATGTCGAGGTCGATATCCCTCTTCCTCCTTTGAAGCCTTTCGCACACTCGTAGCCAAGGCGTCTGACTTTAGCGGTGCACTACAGGCCAAGCTTAATGAAAAAGTTTAGATCGGCTGGCGGGCCGGGATAGCGTAGAGCGATTGATGAACGGGATTGAAATATCGGGAGACCTGTCCCCGGCGGGATTTCGCCAAATTTGCGGTTATTGGTCTATGTCAGGTTTGCCTGGAAAGTGGTTTTGCATTCAATAGATAGTGTTGTTTGCGTGGGGAGTTTCATTCTCTTTGCGGGTTGCATGGCTAAGGGAGAAAACGCACCGAAGGGCTGATTTTATTAGTGATTTTGCAAGGTACATGCCAGGCTGTCCCAAAAAGCTTCAGGCTGTCCCAAAAAGCTTACCTCTCTAGGCCAACGACTACATCTTTATCCTTCATCACCTGCTCCGCAGAGCGTGTAGACAGAGTATTGAGGAAAGATTTAATTTCATCCTGCTTAGTCTTGTCTGCTTTGGATGTTAAGGTTTTTCGGTACTCATGCAAGAACTCGCGCATCTCCATTCTCGCTTCGTCGAAGATTTGTCCCTGCTTGGTACCGTGCTTATCAAGCGATGATTGAAATGCATCTAGCGCATTCCTCAAGAGTAGTGGTCGAATCCCGTCTCGTTTTTCAAGCGTATCGCCATTCCGGACGAATTCAGTAATTTCGCCTTTGAAGACTTGTGTTGTTTGAGTATGAGCTAAAACTTTGGCCCATCCTTTAACCATGAGAATGATAGTTTTGGTGTCAAACCCTTTTTTAGATTTTATTCCGGTTTGTAATTGTTGCGTAATGCCGTCGAGCACAAGAACGGCAACTGCAACTGAAAATTCTTGATCTGCCATGAATTGGTAACCCTATCAGTCAGCTTTCTGTAAATCTATCTTTAGCGCTGCAAGGGTATCAAGTTTTTTAGCCTGAGGGAAGGGTGGCTCGTGTGCCGTCGCTCGTCTGCGAGCCATGAAGCACCAACTACGCTCGCCGACACATTGACCTACCTAGAATGCCATGCCGCTTAACTTCGCTTGCGGAGGACAGTGAGGATGGCGACAAGGCCGGCACTCATCAAGGCGGTGGTTGATGGTTCGGGGATTACCGGGTTAGTTACGGCGAAGGTGATGTTTAGGGTGCCGTTGGACGACGTGTTGCCCGCGATGTATAGGAACTTGACGCTGCTAGCTGTAAAAGTGGTGTTTGAGATAGTGGAGCTCGAAGAGGCAGCCCCAAGTACGGTAGTGTCGATGCCAGTGATTTCGAAGCTGCGTTGGAGGGAGGCAACAAAGGTGAGCGCGATTGAGGTGTCGTTGAGATTGATGGATTCTCCGGAGAGAAAGAAGGCTCCAGGATTAGAGGTCAAGGTGCTGAATTCGACAGCGTTTGAAACAGCGGCGCTGGTTCCGGATTGTGCAGCAATAAGGACGTTGCCGTTGTAGATGTTGAGGGTGACCGTATCGCCAAGCAGGCTGGCGCTGGCGTTAGAGGCGAAGAGTGCCATGGCTGTCAGGGCGATGGTGAGTTTCAGTTTGTTCATTTTAATAATATTCCTTCGAAAGTTGTATTTACGCTACTCGGCTGACTCGCTAGTGGGGATAGACGCCCTCGGGGCAGATCGCAAACAAGAGAGAAAGGAAGGGCTGTTCATTGGGATGGGGCTCACTATTGCCTGAATTGGTTATAGACGGTGAGGCTAAGGAGGCTAGAGGTTGAGAATTGTCGGCCTTATAGATAAGTGCTTCTGCTAAGTTTGTTGAGGCTCCGATGGCGAGGGCTGCTTTAGATGCCATAAATTGGTGGGAGTGGGACGGGAGTTCATTAGACGTCACCGTGACAAAGGATTGGCCGACGAGCTGGCCAAGAACTCTGGGGGAAAGGCCTGGGCCTTGGCCTGTGTGGATTGGGACACGGTTGCCGAGGTCTGGGAGGGCGAATGTGGATTGGCCGTCACCGCCATAGGTGGTACCGATGAGTTTGAAAAGGGCGGGATATTCGCTGATTGAGACCAGGGAGCCATCGCAGAGAAGCCAGCCGCCCGGTACGTAGGAGCTGGCAAAGATTTGAATTTCACCGATGAAAGCCATGATAGTTAGTTTCTTGAGGGAAGAGTTCCGGCCAGGCAAATGCAGAAATTGAGAGTGAGCGACGGCATCATATTGTCGTGACCGATACCGGTGCCGGTGGTGCCGACGGTTCTGGCGTTTAGGGTTACGTCGGGGGGTTGCGTGTTAAATGCTTGTGCCTGGATTGACAGGAAGTTGCCAGACGGGTCGCTCAAGGCAACTTGTTCGGAACTTGCGACGGCGTTGTGAGAATGTGGCGGCATCTGGTTGATCGACAGGGGGACGGCTTCGATGCCGCCGGACTGGCCGAGTTTGTAGTTGGAGAGTGAAGGTGCCTGGCCGGCACCGAGTGGGAGGCGGCCACGGAGGTCAGGGAGGGCGAAAGTGGTTTGGCCGTCGCCGCCGTAAGCGTTGCCGATCAAGTTGAAGAGTGGCTGGTTTGAGGCGATAGCCAGGAGTTGCCCGTTACAGGGAGTCCAGTTGCTGGGGATAAGGGTTGAGGCAAAGATACGAATTTCGCCGACGAAGAGGTCATCGTCATTTACACCGGGCCCCTCGGGATTGGGGAAAACGCCTTGGTCAGCGATGATGAAGTTCATGGCAACGTAAGGTTGAATATTGGAGTGGGGTTGGTTGCCGCCAACGGGAAGGATCGCGCCAGGGCTTAGCGGAACGAGGGCGGAATTGACGGTGTAGATATTGACGCCACGGGCCGTAGCGGCTGCGAGGAGTGCTTCGGAAGGGGCAGTGAGATTGGCGGGATCCGGGCTGGCCTGAAAGGAATGGTTGTGGCTTGGGAGGTTCCCCAAAGTTAAAGTGGATTGCTCCGATCCGCCATGGCTGCCTCGGCTATTGGGGGAGCCGACGTGGCGGGGGGCACGGCTGCGGAGGTCGGGGACGTTGAATCTGACGCCAGGGCTGCCACCAAACGCGTTGCCGAGGATTTGAGCCAGGGGAAGGGATTGCTTGATGGGGTAAGCAGCACCATCGCAGGCGAGCCAGCCGCGAGGAGTAAAATTGAACGGGACACAAATGACTGTGCCAATAAAGGGCTCTAACACGAATATATTCCTGAGCCTATTAAAAATAGGTATGTGAATTTTATTCTTATATTGAGTGTTTTGTCATGGAGTTTCCTGTTTTTGAAATTGCTCAGTCAATTCGTCCCTCAACAGTTCAAGAATTCTGTCACCTAATCTGATTTCCGGCAGTAGCGCCAGGGGGCGGAGATTGCTGCGCTCGACTCCTCTTCAGCTGCAAGTTAAGAATGATTTCCCGGATGCAGCCGATGGCCGGATATTGATAGTGAACGACGAGGGAGTCGGCTTAAAATGAACGACCTGGATTTCCGGAAAACGTAAAAGGACGGGGGCGGGTGCTTCATCCTGTCAGGAGCCTTTGCCAGACTGTCATCAAATCCGGCAAAAACTGCGTGTCGCGTGACGTTATATGGTCGAGACGCTTTAAGAATTTCTCTCAAATAGAATAATTTGAACGCTTTCGGAATGGCTAACAAAGTGCATCTCAGATGTTATGCTCTTGCGAACACCTGGCGCGGATCAGGCTGAGGCCAACGATTTCGAAGTTCTGCAATTATCAATCTGTCAAACAAGGCCGGCAAAAACGGTCTCCACCACGACTCAAATGGTCAAAATAATCAGCCACGACGAAGCCGTCAGACTCAAGAGCCCCGCAGAGTTTGAACAAAGTACATCGAAGGAGAATTTATAAAATGCAAACAGAAAACAATCCTGTCTTCCCGGGAACTGGCGACCCTTCGCTTCTCACACAAGTCTCTAAGGCAGCCGAGAAGCTTAAAGATAAGGTGTCCGACATGGGCGAAGCAACAGTTTCAAAACTCAACGACGGTCGCCATTCAGCCGCTACTGGATTAGATAACGCAGCATTCAAGATTACCGATAAGGCCGAGGCGGTTTCTGCCTTCGCTCAATCAACCGCCGAAAAGCTGTCTTCCACCGCAGGCTATCTTCGAGATCATGATGCCAGCGCCATGATGAATGATGTGAAAGAGGTTGTGAAAAGAAATCCCGGTCTATCATTATTGGGCGCCGCTGCGGTAGGGTTCTTGACGGCGCGGGCATTTAGCAGGAGTGAATAGTGACTAAATTAAAAGACCTGTCCGAAGTACACTCGATTCCAGATGCACTACAGGACATCATCGGTAATATTCAGGAAATCCTGAGATATGAGGTTCACCTCGCACGAGTTGGAATCCGCGATGAAGCAAGTAAGGCGAAACCAGCCGATCTTCTGCTTGCTTATGGTGCATTTGGAGCTACCTTCGCAGTTTTATTCCTTCTACTTGGATTCACTTATATGGCCAACTTTCTCGCCAACGGAGCCTCTGGTTTATTTTCAGTGGCGAATCATTTAGCAGTTAAAAACAGCACTCACTAATAGCATTGACTTTTCGATACAATCGCGGAAGTGAATTTTGGCTGGCCCAAGATAGCGACGGGTTCAGGCTAAGCTTTGAGAAATTCAATCCGCGATTCAGACAATTTAAAAATCTGGTGTGGATAGTACTGCGCAGACCTCTTTTTGACGAGAAAGCAAATGTGGGAATTCTTCAAGAACCTTTTGAATACAGATTTCATGCCGCACGGTCATTGCTACTACTGGCGTAGTGAGATCGTTGGTCTGCACGTAGTTTCGGATGGTTTGACGGCACTGGCTTATTTCATGATTCCCTTTGCATTGGTGCATTTGGCTCAGAAGCGGAAAGATCTGTCGTTTAACTGGATTTTCTGGCTATTTGGTGCGTTTATTCTTGCCTGTGGGGCAACTCACCTAATGGCCATTTGGACGCTGTGGCACCCGGTTTACCGCCTGGAGGGGGTAATCAAGGCAATAACGGCGCTGGCGTCTCTCCCTACGGCGGTGATGTTATTTCGTTTGGTGCCCCAAGCAATTGCGCTACCGAGTCAGGCACAGTTGCGTGAGGCAAATGAAGCGTTAGAGGTGGAGGTGACCGAGCGGCGCTCCGCAGAGAAAAATCTAGCCCGGCTAAACTTGGATCTCGAAACGCGAATTGCGGAAAGCAAAGCGGATCTAGAAAAATCAAATCAGGATCTGCAGCGGCGAACTAACGAGCTAGAGGCGCTGCTGTCTCATGCCCCCATCGGGTTTGCCTTCTTTGATCGCGACCACCGCTATACGCGAATCAATCAAGTTCTTTGTGAAATAAATGGTCTTCCCGAAGCAGCGCACCTGGGCCGGGTGATGACCGAGGTAATACCGGTGAACCAGTTGACGGACCCCATTGTGGAGGAAGTATTCCGGACCGGCGGCATAGTGGAAAAGGAAGTGGCTGGCGAAACTCTGAAAATGCCAGGGCTTCTGCGGTATTGGTGGACGGGGGTTTTCCCGATTCAAGAGCCCAACCAACCGGTGGCAGGAGTGGGAGTTTTCGTCCTGGAAATTACGGATCGGAAGCGTTCTGAGCACAATACGGCTTTGCTAAGTGCAATTGTGAATTCCTCGGAAGATGCCATCTTGAGTAAGGATCTAAGTGGCGTGATTAGGAGCTGGAATGGGGGCGCGGAAAGTTTATTCGGCTATAGCGCAGCGGAGGCGATTGGCCGGAATGTAACGATGCTGATACCCGAGGAGCGACTGGGCGAAGAGAAGGACATTCTTGAGCGTCTCAACAACGGGCAACGTGTGAATCCTTTTGAGACTGTCAGAAAGCGCAAGGATGGAACAATGCTCCACATTTCTCTGACACTTTCGCCGCTCTTGGACACAAACGGTAAAGTCATGGGCGGATCAAAAATTGCTCGAGACATTTCCGACCGAGTGAAGAACCGGGAAGAGCTGGACGAGGCTAACCGGGATCTGCGGATTGCTCATGAAGATTTAAGCCAATTTACTTTCGCTGCCGCCCATGATTTGCGTGAACCGCTACGCAATGTTCGCGCCTACTCGGAGTTCTTGATCGATTTAATTCCCGAGGCCCCGGACAAGAAGATACAGTGGGCAAAAACGGTCATCGCGGAGGGTGTGCAACGAATGGATGATCTGTTGTTGGGCTTACTCGAGTACACAAAGCTGGGAGCGTCCGAACAAGAACTTTCCGCAGACGTTGATATCAGCGCAGCGGTTCA
>JBKJUN010000637.1:0-2021 GCA_046590555.1 Bryobacter sp.
AGCGGCGAGAGCTTCGATCAGGGGGATTGCGAATGCGAGCGTCTTGCCGGTACCGGTTTGCGCGGTGGCTACGACATCGCGACCTTCCAAGATCGGCGGGATGGCCTGCGCCTGGACGGGCGTCATGGTGACGAATCGGTTCTTATCGAGATTGTTCCGCAAGGCGGAACAGAGGTTGAGATCGGAAAAATGCTGTATCAATTGTGCTTGGATCTTCTTGCGGCGAACCGAATCCTTTTTGTTTTCAGGATAGCAGCGTCTGCAAAGCCTGTATTTTAGTGCTCCATCAGGCCAAGTCTCCGGTTGAATTAGCCGTCGCGAGGGCATGGCAGGTGGTTGCCGATTCGGGTGAGCGGGGGTCTTCGCCGAATTGGCCGTTGAGAATTAGGTCGAAAAACTACAGTTCACATATGGTGATGTGGCGGACTAGCCGGAAGGCGGTCATGCTCTTGGGGCTGGGCTGGTATTGGTTTCCTTCGGGCTGTACGGCGGCGAGGATCTTGTGAGTGACGGCTTGCTCGGATTTAAGTTGGAGCAGGAGGAAATCACGGAGGACGATGGCACCGGCGGGGCTCATTGGGGGCCGAGACATCTGTGGATTACCAAAGCTGGCGATTCGTGGACGGCCTGGCGTGTCACTATGCATTTTATTCGCCTTTTTGAAGGTTTTCTCCAAGTAAGCCTCCTAACGGAGGGAATGAGTCTCTTCGGCTAAGCTAGGCTGTTCAGCGGCCAACTGCTAAACAATAAACAGCTTAGGTCTTATTTGCGTGTCGATTTGAGCCTTCCATCTCGCCCTCGGTATGGGCCCAGATTTTCTGAAAAACGCAAAGGGACAGGTCGACTTCAAGCGCTCACCCGCGCCGCATGACTCTAACCTGACTTTCGCAGTTAAACAGTTTTAAGTCGGCTAACGCTTTTAGAATGAGTGAAGGGATGTCCTAGGTCTTCACCACAAGGTTGAATCAACTTGTGCTGTGGAGCGAAGGCAGTTGAGCCTTTTCCGAAGTGATCCGTGGAGGCGGTTGCGCTGGCAAGGCCAGCCGCAGCTTCTCCAGCAGAATCTTCACATCCGCATCCGGCTGAGTAAAGCGAGGCAGAATCAAATTGCGGCCATCTGCGGTGGGCAGATGAACATCGATCATCTGAATGGATGCCAGCTTTTCCAAGACCGCTGCCGGGGTCAAGCCCGGGGCATGGATCAGCAACCGGTGCTTCAAGGTCACCTGCAGCGAATAGGCTAAAAACGCCACCAAAATGTGCGCATCCACGCGATGCTCCAGTTGGTGATAAATCGGTCGAATCCCCAGTTCACTTTTGAGCGAGCGGAACACCGCCTCGATCTGCGTCAGTTGCACGTAGCGAGCCCAAAGCACCGCCGGGTCACCGTCGGTCAGATTCGACCGCAACAAATAGTGTCCATCACGCCACTCGGCCTGCTTGCGCTTGTGGCGGTCCACGCGAAACGAAAACGACTCCCGCGTCACTGCCTGTCCAGCTTCAGGCACCCGCACTTTGACAAACCCATAAGCCCGCCCCGCCTCGGTCTTTGCCGCGCCCAACCGCATGAGTAACTGATCCCGTGACGGCAAGCTCTTGCGCATCGCCCGCAGCTTCAACAGTAAGCGGGCCAGCCTCTTGCGCCGCATTGCAATCTCCTTGGCCTGGCGGCCCTCGCTCTTGGCCAGTACATACAACTCGCCGTCCTCTTGATACAACTTCACTTCCACGGAATCACGAACCTTCTGCCAGGGCAGGTTCAGCCAAAGCTTCTCGTGCTTGCCAATCCGGCTCTTCGGCGTACCCACCAGATACGAAATCTCTCGTCCGGGAGCGCGCATGGCGGCCAACACCGCCTCGGTGGGAATCCCGCGATCCATCACCCACATCCGCTTGGCCTTGCCATAAGTGTTCTCAATTTTGTCGAGAAATCCGCTCAGCGTAGTTGAATCTATTGTGTTGCCGTTCATCACCTCATAGGCCAACGGAAAGCCATCGGTGGTGACAACGAGTGCGATCAC
>JBKJUN010000737.1:0-1767 GCA_046590555.1 Bryobacter sp.
CTGTCGAAGAAGGTGAGATCAAGGGCGAAGCTGTTACCAAAGCCTATGGTTATCTTCAGACCGAGAAAGACTACAAAGACTTCCATCTCTCCATCAAGTTCAAGTGCGCCGGCAACGGCAACTCCGGCGTCTTTTTTCACACCGCCTTCAAGCCTGGTACTCCTGACATCACCCGCGGTCTGCAATTTGAAGTCGATTGCCGCATCGGACAACATACTGGGGGCATCTACGGCGATGGTCGCGGCTGGATCGTCTGGCCTGCACCTGAAAACGAACTCAACGTCCGTAAGAGCGACTGGAACGAATACACGATCAAGGTCGAAGGCAACCGTTACGTCTCCCGTTTGAACGGCGTTGTGATGGTCGATTTCACCGACCCGAATCCGAAGTCTTTCGATGGCCCGATTGCCCTGCAACTCCACTCCGGGGGCGAAGGAAATATGCGCTTCAAAGACATCTGGATCCGCGATTTGTCGAAGCGTTAACAATATACATTGGCTGATGAAGCGACTGTCGCAAACTGGCCATGCTTGCGAAGCGGCGCATCAACCTCAGGCGATACTATCTCGTCGCCTGGCACCGCCTCTACGGCACGGCCTGGATCCCGCGCAGCGTCTGATCAAACCAGTCAGCCAGCATCGTGAAGTCGTCGTAGATGGTGGCCCAACCGTGGTCCTTGCCCGGCATCACAATCAACTTGTTCTTCACTCCCGCCTGTTTCATCTTCTCGATGAAGATCTCCGATTGCTGTAGCGGTACCGTTCGATCTTTGTCGCCGTGAATCAGTAATACGGGCGGCGTTTTTTCGTTGACCAGATAAACGGGCGACACTGCGCGGCCCAGTTCTTCTGTTCCTGCCTTGGGACCAAAAATCTCGCGATATGCCGCTAGTGGCCCTACGCCCGTACCATTCACACCTGTCTGGCCCCAATTCAAGAAGTCTGTTGGTGGAAAGAAACAGGCAACCGACCCCGCTTTCTCCATCGCCAGCAAAGCCAGGTGGCAACCCGCGCTAAAGCCCGACAGTCCAATCTTCGCCCCATCCACCTTCCACTTGGCTGCATCCGTCTGGATCACCTTCACCGCCAGACGCACGTCCTCAATAATTTCTGGAATCGTAAACCGGGGCTGTGAACTTGGCACCACAGCAAACACGGTGTACCCGCGATCGAGCACCTTGGTGAAATACTTGGGCACAATCGAGGCGTGATTCGACTTCCAGCTCCCACTCACCACAAACACCATGCCGAAACCATTCGGCTTTGCCGGCTCAATCACATCCATCGTCAGCGCCGTCCCAAACTTGCGTCCGTAGATGACATCTTCGGTCCGCTTAAAGTCGTCTGCGGCCGCAAGTACAGCGGCAATTCCCAACACCAACCCCAAGAGCTTCATATTGGCTTATTATGACAACAACTCATGAACGCACTTCTGCTCGCCGCCACTTTGCTTGCTCAGACCTACCAACCTACCTGGGAATCTGTCGATAAGCGCCCGAATCCACCATGGTTTTCTGACGCCAAGTTCGGCATCTTTATCCACTGGGGCGTCTACTCAGTACCCGCATACGCACCAGTGATCCCCGGCAAGCTCGCCTACGCCGAATGGTATTGGAATGCGATGACCAAGGGCAAAGAAGGCTCTACCAAGCCAATCGAGGCTGGCACTTGGGCCTACCATCAGAAGCAGTACGGTGCCAACTTCAACTATCAGGATCTCGCCCCGCAATTCCGTGCCGAGCTCTTTGATCCTGACCACTGGGCCGAT
>JBKJUN010001025.1:0-2428 GCA_046590555.1 Bryobacter sp.
TGCCGAGGGGGCCCATCAGCTTGAGGAGGCCGCTGGAGCGGACGAGGCTTTCGAGGCCGGACTTCTGGTGGACCCACATGAGGCCGCCTACTAAGCGGAGCATCCATGGAGTCTGAAGAAGGGTGCCGTAGGCGAAGTCTTCGACTTGCTGCCAGGGGAAAGGCTTCTTGATCTTGGACTGGATTTCGGTGCGGGCGGCTTCGATCAGCTTGCCGTACTCGACGCCGGAGGGGCAGGCTGTTTCGCAGGCACGGCAGCCGAGGCAGAGGGCCATGTGTTCGAGGTAGCCTTCGTCCATTGGGGCGGCACCGCTGGCCACTTGCACCATCTGGTAGATGCGGCCGCGGGGGGAATCCATTTCAATGCCGAGTTCACGATAGGTGGGGCAGGCGTTGAGGCAGAGACCGCAGTGGACACACTTGTCGAGGTCTTTTTGTTGGGGGGCGTCGGGGTGACGGCCTTCGAGGACTCGCAGGGCAGTATTAGATTCGGCCATAGAGCCTCCCCGGGTTGAGTAGCGAGTTTGGATCGAAATAGTGCTTGATCTTTTGCATGAGGAAGAAGTCGTTGCCGGGGGCGGGCCAGAGCTGATCGCTCGATGGACGCTGGGCGGGTGAGTATTCGATGACGCCTTTGGTGTTGGCGGGCAGTGTGGCTGCCGCAGGGGTGTGGGCGTAGATGGTGCCGTTGCCGGCGCGGCTGATCGTAGCGTATTCGGCAGGCAGCATGGTGAGGGTGGATTGCATCTCCATGAGTTGGGTCGAGAGACGTAGGACGTGGCCTTCGGTGTGTTGGTTAAGCCAGGTGGGTGTGAAGTCGCGGACTTGGGCCCAGATCTTGTTGTCGATCACGTCGAAATCAGGGAGTTCGATCTGGTAACGGGCGAGCACACGTTCGCTGCCAAGGGCTTCGATAAGCAGAGACCATTGGGGGGGTAGGCCAAGGCTGGCGGCTGCGGTGGGGTTTAGGACGTCGATGCCCGAGGGTTGGAGGACGCTCTTGAGAATTGCGTCGCGGCGACTAAAGACTTCAAATGCTGAGGCATTTTGATAGAGAAATGTTTTGGCGCCGGTTGGGGCGGGCATCAGTTTGAAGTTGATGTGAGTGATGCAGGCGAGGGTGCCGAAGGAGCCGGTGAGGAGTTTGGCGAAGTCGAGGCCGGCGACGTTTTTGACGACCATGCCGCCGGATTGGACGGTGCGGCCTGCGAGCGTCGCGAAGTTCATGCCGATGACGAGATCGCGAACGGTGCCAAAGAGGCGGCGGCGATAGCCGGAAGAGTGAGTGGCGAGGATGCCGCCGATGGTTGCGTCCTGGCTAAAGGGGGGCTCGATGGGGAGGAATTGTTTCTTTTCGGCCAGGATGGCAGTAAGGTCTGAGTATTTGATACCGGCTTCGACGCTGATTGTGAGGTCGCGGTGATCGTAGGCTAGAACACGATTGAGGGTTTTAGTTTCGAGGCGCAGATCGGCTTCGATGATGGGGCCTCCCATGCGGTGTTTGGTTCTTGCGCCGCAGATTTCAATGCGGTGTTTGGCGGATTGGCTATCCCGGAGCAGCTCGACGACTTGCGTGGCTGAGGCGGGGGATTCGACTCTCATGTTGAAGCTTGAATTTTATCAGGGTATGGGTGGGGCGAATTTTGTATTGTGGAGTTAGCTATGCAATTTGCCTTTACCGAAGAGCAGAATGAGCTGCGCAAGATGGTTCGTGAGTTTGCCACCGTGGAACTTGCACCGCACGTCCTGGCCTGGGATGAAGCGCAGGAGTTTCCACTAAATGCGGTGAAGCGCGCAGCGCGATTGGGGTTGCTGGGGGTGATCTTTCCTGAAGAGTATGGTGGTGCCGGGATGGGCTACATCGAGTACTCGATTGTGATTGAGGAATTGGCCCGGGTGGACCCGAGTTTTGCCTTGATTGTGGCGGCGCATAATTCGCTTTGTACGAACCACTTGTATGTGGCAGGGAGCGAGGAGCAGAAGCGGCGCTATTTGCCGAAGTTGGCTACGGGCGAGTGGATCGGATGTTGGAGTTTGACTGAGCCAGAGGCGGGGTCTGATGCTGGGGGGACTCGTACGACCGCTACGCGGACTGAGGCTGGTTGGGTCTTGAATGGGGCAAAGACGTTTACCACCAATGCTCACTACGCCGATGTTTGTGTGGCGATGGCGCTGACGGATCAGGCTTCGCGCTCGCACGGGATTTCGGCCTTTGTGATTGAGCGCGGGACGCCGGGGTACCGGTTGGGGAAGAAAGAGAACAAGCTGGGGATGCGGAGTTCGGCAACGGGGGAGGTGGTGCTGGAGAACTGTACGCTTGGGGCTGGGCAGTTGGTGGGTGAGGAGGGTGAGGGCTTTATCGACTCGTTGCGGATTCTAGATGGCGGACGGATATCGATTGCGGCGTTGAGTGTGGGGATTGCGCAGGG
>JBKJUN010000847.1:0-3239 GCA_046590555.1 Bryobacter sp.
CCCCCGCGCGGGGGCGTGGATTGAAACGCGCTGCCAAATTGGTGTGTTACTACTGTTCTTTTGTCGCCCCCCGCGCGGGGGCGTGGATTGAAACTCCTCATAGCCCGGCCTCTTCCCAAGTCTTCAAGTCGCCCCCCGCACGGGGGCGTGGATTGAAACCCAAGCCAAGGGGTCCCCTTCCTGAAGAGGGGGGGATACCAAAAGGGGCCAATCCCGCCTTCATGCTGGACTGTGGCTAAATCCGAGTATGCGTCCGGGCAGCACGTTAGCATTTATTGGGGTAACGGTTGGCCAGGAGGCGGGATGGAAGTAATAATCTTTGAACTAGAAAATGGAGGCAGAGATGAAGGCAGAGAAGGAGTCATAAGAAAAGCAATGGCAACCGTTCACATGAGCGAAGCCGAGGTGGCTCGTGATCTTCATGCCGTGCTGGCCAAGGTGCAGCAAGGCGTCGAGATCGTCATCGAGCAGGACCACAGGCCCCGGTCGTCGTCATCCGGGCACAGAATTGCAGCGGTAGGCCAATAACCGAGATCCTTCACGAAGCCATTGAACGGAACTCGACTGTGACTCTCAACTGTGACTCTCGACTGTGACTCTCGACTGTGACTTCGGCAGGGATCTTGAATAAATCGTCGCCAGCCATCAAGAACCATGGACTCTGCCCTCCTGGGATTAGTGCTGGATTCCAGCGCTGTCATTGCCGCCGAACGAAAGAAGCAGCCGATCGCGGACTTCATCGAATGCATCTTCGCGACTCATGGTCCGGTGGACCTGATAGAACGGCATGAGACGCGTTAGAATTTCTCCCGACCATGGCTCTTAACATTTTTGGCCTTCCCCGCATTGTTCACTTGGTTGCAACCTGAAGGCGCTATCGCGAGTTCGCATGATGCTGAAATACGAATACAGGGCTTATCTGTATACTGATCTGTATGGGGCAGCTCAACATAATCCTGACACCGGAATTCGAGCGCGATCTTCAGTATCTGATGAGGGTTAGAGGCATTCGAACGAAGTCTGATGCAATCCGGATTGCCGTGCAGGAAATTGCCAATCGCGGAGGTGTACCAGATGCTGCAAAATTTGACGAACTGCTTGGAGCCGGGCTGGGAGCGCCCTTGAATCGTAAGCCGAAATTTAGCAGTGAGGATGACCTTTGGTCGTAGATACCTCGGTATTGCTAGCAGTTGTCTTTAACGAATCCAGGGGGCCTTGGTGCGTGAAGCAACTTCAAGACCATGCGTCTGAGCTTTTGATGAGTACTGTCAATTGGGCTGAGGTGCTCATCATCATTGCTGACAGACAACCCAAATTGGCCTTGCAACTTCGAGATCAAATATCTGCGCTACCAATCCGGTTTGTAGCACCTGGTGTTCAGCAGGCGGAGATTGCGGCACAGGCGCGACTGAAGTTCCCGCTGAATCTTGGTGACTGCTTTGCCTATGCGTTGGCAAAAGATCATGATTGCGGGCTGCTGACGCTGGATCGGGACTTTCGGAACACCGATCTGTTGGTGATTCTGCCTCCTGCAACGTAACCGCAAGTTGTGAGAAGTTAGAAGACGATATGCAGAGCATTCTTGTTTATGGCGATTCCCTTAGTTGGGGGATTGTGCCGGGAACCCGGCAGCGGTTGGCGTTTGAGTCGCGATGGCCGGGGGTGATGGAGAATTTGCTTCTCGCCAAGGGCCGGAAGGTTCGGGTGATTGAGGATTGCCTCAATGGGCGGCGGACGGTTTGGGAGGATCCGTTCAAGGCTGGACGCAATGGCCTTGTTGGACTGGGTTCGCGGATGGAAGTGCATTCGCCTTTGTCACTCGCCATTGTGATGCTGGGGGCGAATGACTTTCAGTTCTCCACTCCGTTCAACAATGCCTGGACTGCGGGGCAGGGTGTGGCGGCGATTGTGACGGAGATGCGGCGGGCGCCGATTGAGCCTGGGATGGTTGCGCCTCCGATTTTGATTGTCGCTCCGCCAGCGTTGCGTAAGGCCGAGGTTGCTGCTATGCCGAAGTTTGAGGGGGCCGAGTTGCGCTGTGCCGGGTTAGCTGAGGCATTGCGACAGGTGGCCCTCGATTTGGGTTGCTCGTTCTTTGATGCAAATACTGTCGCGCGCACCAGTGCGGTGGACGGGGTGCATCTGGAGGCGGATCAGCATTTGTTGCTTGGGACTGCTATCGCGGAGGCTGTGACTTCGATAGACTTTGGGGCATGAATTCGCGACGAGAGTTTCTGGCCCTGAGTGGGGCCGCCTGTTTTGCCCAAGCTAGTGATGCGCCGAAGTGGAAGTCCAAGGTGATCGATATACACCTGCACTGGCGACAGGACTTGCGGATGGACAAAGACGCGAACCTGGTGCATATGGACGGGTGCGGCGTGGACAAGGCCGTGCTGCTGACGCAGGCCCGGGCTGGGGATGCTGCGGCGGCGGTGGTGGCTAAGTTCCCGGAGAAGTTTGTGTGGTCTGTGGCCGCTGATATTACAAAGCCCGATGCGGAGCAGGTGCTGACTGCTGCCGTTAAGAAGGGTGCAATTGCCTTTGGCGAGATCAAGTATCACGTTGCGGCGGATGGGCCGGAATTGCGCCGGGCTTATGCGCTGGCTGGTGAGCTTGGGGTGCCGATTTTGGTGCACTTTCAGGAAGTGGATCACTTTGAAGGGGAAGGGAAGTGGTCAACGGGCTTCAAGAATTTCGCAGCCATGTTGAAGGCTTATCCGAAGACCAAATTTGTGGGCCACGCGGATGCGTTCTGGGCCAATGTGAGTGCCGATTATCACGAAGAGGCGGCTTATCCTGTTGGCCCTGTGAAGAGGGGCGGGGTCACTGATAAGCTGCTTGGCGATTTTGAAAATATGTATGGCGATGTATCGGCGAATTCCGGCAACAATGCTTTGTCGCGGGATGAAGAATTCACTTCTGGCTTCTTGAAGCGGCATCAGAACAAGTTGATGTTTGGGAGTGATTGCGCTTGTTCGGATGGACGCGGGAATGGAGTGTCACAACAAAAGAATCCGACGGCTAGCCGCATGTCTGGCAAGTGTGTGGCGCGTGAGACGCTTGGGATCTTGAACAAGAATCTGGATGGCGGAGCGCTGACCAAAGTTACCTGGGGAAACGCCCACCGCTTGTACAAGATTAAAGCTCAAGCCTGAGGGAAGCTAGGGTGCCCAGGTGCCGGTGAGAACGATGCGCTCCAGAGGTTCCCCTTTGGCCAAACGGTCGAGGTTGGTGGCAAT
>JBKJUN010000912.1:0-12388 GCA_046590555.1 Bryobacter sp.
GAGTCTCGGGCGATGGTTCTCTGAGCCTTCCGATGGTGAAGCGCCGAATTCCTGTAGCGGGCTTACTACCGGGTGAGGTGGAGGCAGCCATTGTCCGCGCATTGCGTGAAGAAGAAATTCTCGTTTCCCCAGTCGTAACGGTTTCAGTCATTGAATACCGCAGCCGTCCGATTTCGATAGTTGGTGCGGTGAAGAAGCCAACTTCATTTCAAGTTACGGGGGCAATGAATTTGCTTGAAGCACTGTCGCGAGCAGAAGGATTAAGCGAGGATGCAGGCTCGGAGATTCTGCTCACAAGTACCAAGACCGATGGACGGGGTCAATCGATGATGCTGACACGCAGGATTCCTGTGAAAGCGCTTATCGATGCAGCGAATCCGGATTTGAATGTCGCACTGCAGGGCGGCGAGGAGATTCGTGTACCATCGGCCGGAAAAGTTTTTGTCGTTGGAAACGTGAAAAAACCGGGATCCTTTCCGATACGCGATTCGAGCGAGTCAACGATTCTCAAGGCTCTGGCCTTGTCTGAAGGATTGATGCCATATGCCAGTGAGACGGCCTACATTTACCGGGTGGAGGATTCAAAAAGCGAGAAGACGGAGATCGCGGTAGACCTACGCAAGATCATGAAGCGCCAGTCTGCAGATGTAGCATTGCGAGCTAACGATATTCTCTACATCCCGGATCGGACCGGCAAGCGCGCGGCAATTACGAGTCTCGAAAGAATGCTGAGCATCGGGACCGGCCTCGGTACGGCAGCGATCCTCGTCACACGCTAGTTCAGACGGATAACCATTTCGAAAACCCAGATAGAAAGTCTTATGTCTATTCGCACCCCAGCCCGCATTCCCATTGATATTCAGTCCACACAACTTACATCGACCAGCGGGTACTATGCCCAAGCGCCGCAAGGGCCAGTCGAGGTAGAGCCAGTCGAGAAGGCGTTACCCCTTTCTCATTACGTCTGGCTGCTACGCCTAAATCTCTGGAAGATGGCTGCATTTGTAGCCTTGTGCATGACCATCACCTACATAATCTCGGTGAGGCTAACGCCGATCTACGAATCAACCGCAGTAGTAGATGTAGACCGGCAGGCTCCGTCGGCAATCGTGGGACAGGATTCAAACCGAAGCGTCGGTAGCAATGATGCTGACCAATTCCTTGCTACACAGGTAAGGCTGATCCAATCAGACGCAGTACTGCGACCCGTGGCACAGAAATTCAAGCTATTGGAACGCGAACAGCAAATTGATGCGAGTCAACCAGAATATGCCCGGAAGGCCGCGAATGCGCCGGTTTTGCTGAAGCGGCTTAAAGTCACTCGCCCGCCAAACACTTATCTGCTGTGGATCAACTACCGTTCGGCCGACCCGCAACTGGCGTCTGACGTAGCCAACGCGATCGCCAACTCCTATCTCAGTCACAGTTACAACATCAGGATTCGGTCTTCTGCCTCGCTGGCAACTTTCATGGAGCAGCAACTGGATGAGTTGAAGGCCAAAATGGAGCGGTCTGTTGAAGCCCTATTGCGTTTTGAGCGCGACATGAATGTGATCAATCCCGAGGAAAAGACAAATATCCTTTCTTCCCGTTTGCTGCAACTCAATACGGAATACACGAATGGACAATCGGATCGAGTTAAAAAAGAGGCCGCCTGGAACTCCATGCAAAGCGGCTCGCTCGAAGCGGCTCAAGTCTCAGGACAAGGTGAAGCACTCGTAGTTCTGACGCAGAAGTTGAATGAGGCTCGGCAACGACTATCAGAAGTGAAAACAACGTTTGGGGCAAATCATCCTGAGTTTCGCAAGGCCGCTTCACACCTCAGCGAGATGGAACAACAATTCGAAGTCACAAGAAGTAATGTCGCCGGGCGCATTGAAGTGGATTTCAAACAATCGCTGAATCGCGAGGAAATGCTTAAAAGTGCCGTGGCAGAGACCAAAGCTGAATTTGACAAGATCAACGGCCGTTCCTTTGAGTACCAACAGATCCGCCGTGAGGCGGAATCGGACAAAAAGCTCTATGAAGAACTGGTTCGCAAGATCAAAGAAGCCGGAATCAATGCCGGCTTTCAAAACAACAATATTCGTATTGCAGATCTGGCTCGACCCGCATTGAAATCAGTGTTTCCAAATATTACGCTGAATCTGCTGCTGGCTTTTTTGTTCTCAACAATCCTTGTGGTTGGCGTAATTGTCCTGCTCGACACACTGGACAACACGATTCGAGATCCGGAACAAACCAGCCGATTATTGGGAGTTGATGTCGTTGGAAGTCTGCCTTCGGTCAAAAATATCGGTTCCTTGCAGTCGTTGCTTGGCGACAAGGCGGTTGGGGCGTCGCTGGGGAATCTGGGAAAAGCCCTGAGCAAAGACAAAAAAGACAGTCGGGGCTATCGAACGATGTCGACCTACGAGGAGGCAATTCGAACTCTAAGAAGTTCCATCCTGCTAGGTGACTTCGATTCTCGACTCAAATCGATCCTGATGACCAGTGCGAGTCCGAATGAAGGCAAGAGTACGACGGCGATACATCTGGCAATTGCGAATGCTGAGCAAGGAAAACGTACTCTGCTGATTGACGCTGACCTGCGGCGACCAAGCATTCACAGGAAGCTGGGGATGCAGATGGACTGCGGCTTGTCGAATGTCCTAATGGGGGAAATGACCTGGAAGATGGCTACTTTGCCAATCGAACGGGTTGCCAATCTGGATGTGATCTTTTCAGGTCCGCCATCTCATCGGGCGGCAGACCTGATTGGACCTTTGCTGGGAGACATGCTGGATGAATTCGCCAAGGAATATGAACTGATAATTATCGATGCGCCGCCTTTACTTGGGTTCTCAGAGCCGCTGCAGATGGCGGCGATCGCGGACGGAGTATTGGTGGTGAGCCTGGCTGGGGAGACCAATCGCAAGGCGGTAGGAAGTCTGCTTTCGGCCCTCAAACGATTGAGAGCGAATGTTATCGGAATTGTCCTCAATGGTGTGAAACGGGATACATCTGAGGGCTACAGCTATTACAGCTACTACAGTTCTTATCATGATCCGCAGCATGTGGAAAAGTAACCCAGGAAAGAACAGGCAATGGAACGCTGGATCGAAAGCTTAATTGACCGGTTTGGAATCGTAGTTCCGGCCTCCGACAGATCGAAGTTGATTCACCAGTTTTCCGGTTTTCTCAAAACACTTCTGGGGACGGTTGGAGCACAGGCTGGAACGTATGCGGCAATAGTCTTGGTAACCAGATTCCTTGGAGTTGAGAGTTTTGGTCGCTACGGAGCCATTCAAGCGACCTTGAATGCGGCTGTTGGCCTTTCTACGCTCGGGCTGGGCATTACAGCCACCCGATATGTGGCACAGTTTCGTATCACGGACCCAATTCGCGCGGGCAGGGTCATCGGATTGTGCGACCTCAGCGCCATTGCGAGCGGGATTTTGTTCGGTTCGATTGTGTTTGGATCAGCAGATTTGATTTCGCAAGCTCTTTTTCATTCTGGAGACCTTAAGTGGCCAATTCGAATCATGGCCTTCTCCAGCCTGCTAATGACGATGAATGCGAACCAAAGCGGCGCGCTGATCGGGTTCCAAGCATTCGGTCGCTTATTGCGAGTCCAGATTTTGTTGAGCATTGTTACGGTTGGACTAACATATGCCTTCGTCGATAGTTATGGTTTTGATGGAGCAGTCGCAACGTTACCGCTCACTGCTTTGATCGGTTGCGTTTTGCTGCATTGTGAAATCAGCGGTGAGCTGAAGTCGCAAGGAATTAGAGCCCGATATCGTGAGGCATGGTCGGAGCGCCGCATCTTGATTGAATTTGCGTTTCCTGCGGCAGTGTCGGGAATCGTAGGGAGCGGTGCCGTTTGGATCGCGCAGGCGCTACTGTTGCGATCCGAAGCAGGATTGGCCGAGATGGGGCTTTGGACTGCAGCGGCAAGTATGAGAGCGGCAATATTACTTGGGCCTGGAGTGCTGGCTCGAGTATCTAGCCCAATGCTTTCCTCCATGCATGATCATGGACAGGGTGAGGAATATGAGAAGACGATGTGGGCCACGGCACTTGCAGCAAGCGCAGGAGCTTTGGCCATTGGATTGCTACTTCTATTGTGCAGCCCATGGATAGTGATCTTTTTCGGGAACGACTACAAAAGGGCTGTGGAATTAATTCCTCTTGTGATTGGATCAGCTATTGTTGAAGCTTATTCCTCGAGTGTGAGCCAGGCTCTTGTAGCGCATCGAAGGCTGGACTATCAACTCTTAGTCATTGGATTGTGGGCGCTGACCCTAATCACGGCCAGCTGGTGGGGAACAGCCAGATACGGGTCCACCGGCCTCGCATCTGCCTATCTGATGGCATGGATGACTACTGCAATCGCATACACATGGATCGCCCGAAGATTGATTAAAGCCAAAAACTCTGTCCATCAAGCTTCGTCCGATACCCTTCAAGGCGCTCAAGCCTAGAAAGACGAAATTGGATCAAACCGATGAAAGCTCCCTACTTCAGCATTGTAATTCCGGTATTTAACCGGAGACGTGAAATCAGGCGCGCCATGGATAGTTGCCTGAATCAGCAATTTACGGATTTTGAGCTGATCGTGGTTGACGATGCTTCAACTGACGATTCAGTTGCTGTAATTGAAAGTTACTCAGATCCAAGAGTCAAGCTTGTCCAGCACGAGCGAAACAGTGGTCAATGCCCGGCTAGAAATACAGGTGTGTCGGAAGCCCTGGCCGACTGGATCGTGTTCGTCGATAGTGACCATGCGCTGAAACCGGGTGCTCTGAGCCGAATTCATAAACAAATTGAGTTGGAGGGAGGCGAGGTCGATCGAATCGGATTCATGCAGGATTGGGATACCGGCATCGCGACTCCGCAGCCACCGCCAGACGGGACACTTTTGGACTATGAAGGCTGGCTTCTTTTCATCGAAAGATCTGAGTTGTCAGACTTTTTGTTATGCACAAAACGAACGACCTTCGAAGAAGTTCAGTTCACAGAATCCAGCATTCTTGAGATGGAGTATCAACTCAACTGTGCATCGAAATTTTCGACAAGAATCATAGCTGAGGCCGTCGCCTTTCAATATACCGATGCAACAAACCGGCTGACCGCAAGCCATTCGCGTCCAAGTCTGCCGCAACTCAAAAAACGGGCAGCCGACGAGATTGAATCAAAATTGAGAGTATTGAGCCAGCACGGAGCGGCGCTGCGACTCTTTGCACCCCGCATCCATGAAATTACCTACCGCGTGCTTGTATTGTCTTGTTTCATTGACGGGCAATGGAGGCAAGGGCTTAGGTACGCTGCGGAGTATCTATTCACTTGCAAAATGAATTTGAGAGGATTAACCAGCATTGCGCTAGCTAGTGTATGGGTCGAAGGATTTTTGAGAATCAGACACCAGCGGATGATTCGAGGTACCTAAATTGTGTTGAACTCATCCGATGTCCATATTGCCAGATGCGAACCTTGTTACGGCGTAGTGTCGCTAGATGATGCCCCCGAACTGGGACAAGAAGTGAGCAGGTCCAGAGCGTTGGTTGCGCTGAGGCAACTTTTGGCAAGCACAGCCAAGGATCGTGCGAATTTTGGAAGTCGACAGTGGAACCCATTTGGCTGTTGCCTTGGGCCAGGAAAATGTTTCGTAATCAAGCCGAACTGGGTGCATCATCAAAATGCCTCCGGGCTTGGACTGGACTGCCTGATTACCCACAGCAGTTTGATCGAAGCAGTTATCGAGTATGTGGCTCTTAGTAAACCCAAGGCGATTATTGTTGGAGATGCACCGATTCAGTCTTGCAATTTCGAAAGTTTATTGAGACTGAGCGGGCTGGATGAAGTTTTCGAGCGGCTTCAGCTACGGGGAATTCCAGTTGAGTATCGGGATTTTCGATTGAGCACGCGGCCGGATGGCGTCTGGAGTTCAAATCGACCCACGGCGCGTTCAGAAATGGATTACGTGCGTTTCAACCTGGGAGGAGACAGTCTGCTTGAGCCGGTGAGCTTAAAGCCATCACGATTCCGGGTAACGATGTACGATCCGCGTTCGCTCGAGCAAACTCATGGCCAAGCCAACCATCAATACCTAATCGCACGAGAAGTGATTGAGGCCGATGTAGTGATCAATCTCCCCAAGCTGAAAACCCACAAGAAGGCTGGAATCACAGGTGCGCTGAAGAATCTCGTGGGTGCCAATGGTCACAAGAGTTACCTCCCGCATCATCGCAAGGGCAGCACTGGCGATGGTGGGGATTGCTACGAGAGGGCCGATCCTTTGCGGTCTATCGCAGAGGAGTTGCTGGACCGGACCAATCGAAGCGATGCCGGACTGGAGAAAAGGATATTAGGGCATGCCGCCGGGGCGGTAATGAAGGCTGGGAGGATCTTGTCTAGCAGCTTTGATGTGGAAGGTTCCTGGCACGGAAACGACACGGTCTGGCGAATGGTACTCGACTTGCAGAAGATTTTGCATTATGGAAAATCCGATGGCACCCTCGCCGATACTCCGACCAGGGAAATCATGAACATTACGGATGCCATTGTTGGTGGCCAGGGAGATGGCCCCTTATCGCCGGAGCCGGTTCCGTTGGGTTTTTTGAGCTTTGGGAGAAATGCGGCAGCTTGCGACTGGGTTCACGCAAAATTGATGGGCCTCGATCCAGATCGAATTCCGTTGACGAGAGAGGCATTTGGCTCAAAGTCTGCCCGGCTGACCAACTTTACTCCGAATCAGATTCGCGTTCAAACGGATCAACGAACGCTAAGCGTTGATGAGGCCGCTCGATCTTTTGGCTATCGAGTCAAAACGCCGGTGGGATGGCGTGGACATTGCGAATCGTCCATTGAAATGGAGCAAATGGCATGTTGAGCGCAGGACTTTGGAATTGTTACGCAAATGCCAAAGGTCTCCCGACCATTTACGGAAGCCTCGATGCTCATGAATCAATGCGAAGCGACCGAGCAAGGATGGAGATGGCGTTGAGGCTGCAGGCACAGGTTCGATACTTCGGTGCTCGAGCCGATGCTTTGCCTGAATGGAAAGAAGCGGCCAGAATTCAGGACCCGTTGGATCTGATCTCGGTCTGGTCATATTTGCCGATCCTGAATCGGCAAGACATGAACACGCGGTTTTCCGCTGCAGAAATTCAGAAGCGGTTCGGCATCACGGGCATTGTCAGCCAGACTGGCGGCTCGACCGGTGAGCCCACTGGTTACCTACATGACAAGAAGATGCTTCAAGCATCAACAGCTGCACGTTCTTACTGCCGAATTCGTGCAGGATGGCGTCCTGGAATGAAAACGATTTCGATTTGGGGATCGGATCGAGATATTGGCAAGGCAAGCAGTCTACGGAATCGGATCTCGGCGCGGTTGCGCAATGAATGTGTAGTGGGCGGCTATGAGCTCAGTTCGGGAACAACAGACCGGCTTGTTGAGTTGATTGGTCAAAAACAAAAAGTGGCAATCTATGGCTTTAGCTCGATGCTTGAGTTTGTCGCTCGAGACATTCTTGAGCGAGGAATCCACATTCCGAGTGGCGCTGTGGCGGCGGCGTGGAATGGTGGAGAGATGCTTCATCCAAGGCAAGCGGAACTGTTTGAATTGGCATTCGGTGTTCCATTGTTGAACCTTTACGGGAGCCGTGAGCTTTCGGCAATGGCGTATCAAGCTCGACCCGGGCAGGGGCTTCAGGTTTTGAGGCCACTGCATTATTTGGAGATCGTCAACGATGAGAATCGACCGGTTGGAGTTGGCGAAACAGGACGTCTTCTTTGGACTAACACAGTGTGCCGGGGAACTCCATTGCTCCGCTATGAATGTGGCGATCTGGGCTGTTATGAAGCTGGGGGCGTCGATGAATCAGGGATCCGGGTGATCGCAGAGTTGAGAGGACGATCTGCTGGCTTGATCGAAATCAATGGAAAGATCATCAACGGACTCTTCTGGAATCACCTTTTTAAGGACTATCCGGAGATTGAGCAATTTCAGGTGGCAGTTAAGTCAGGCAGAGCATTAGAACTGCGCCTGAAGGGCAAGCCGTTCTCGGAAGACCAGGAACTTCGTTTGCGCTTCTTGTTACAGGAAATGACAGGTAGTGCACCAGTGAGCCTTCGGTGGGTAAACCAATTGACCCGGAGCAAACAGGGAAAGCTTGAACAGGTTTTGCGCGAGGAATAATGAAACCCGAAGAAAGACCAATTCGCATTCTTCATATCTTCGGCGCTATGGACCGTGGGGGCGCAGAGACTCGAACGATGGAACTGATGCGCTCGATGGACCGCGAACGATTCAGGTTTGAGTTTGTCGCCCTCACCGGCCGCCGAGGAGAATTCGATGAAGAAATCGAGCGGCTCGGTAGCAAGATCCACTACCTTGGCTTAACCGTTGCCTTGCCATTTCGCTTTATCTCATTGATCGTGAGGCGCAAATATGGAGTGCTACATTCGCATGTTCACTACTTCACGGCGCTTTTGCTTGTTATGGGTTGGCTTGCCCAAATACCTAGGAGAATTGCGCACTTTAGAAGCACAGGCGATGGGATGGGCGATGGGTTGCTGCGACGAATCCGAAATCGAATTTTCAAGCAACTTATTTTATGGACGGCAACCGACGTAATTGGGGTCAGCGAAGCGAGTCTTGCGTTATCAGTTGGGTCCAATTGGGCGCAGGACGACCGATGCCAGGTTATCTATTCAGGCGTGCGCATCGAGGATTTCCAGAACCCGATCGAGAGAGATGTGGTGAGGCGCGAGTTTGATATTCCGCTCGATTCGGTAGTTGTGGTTCATGTAGGCCGACAGGTAGTGGAAAAGAATCATGTTCGACTGATACAGATTTTCCACAAGATGATCGCGCAGATTGGTCATGCTCATCTGCTTCTGGCCGGAAGACGCGACTCATTAATCGAAAGTGGATTGTTAAAGATGGTTCAGTCCTACGGCCTGGAAGGCCGCGTTCATTTTGCTGGGCTTCGAGAAGACGTTGGGCGTCTTTTGTCTGCAGCCGACTTGATGATTTTTCCTTCGCTTCGTGAAGGACTACCTGGAGCAGTTCTTGAGGCCGCTGCGGCCGGGCTTCCGGTTGTTGCCAGTGAGATTCCCGGAATTGTCGAATTGGCTGGAGTTGTGCCTGGACTTCGGCTCTGTTCACTGGCTGAGTCCGATGAAGAATGGGTGCGCCTTTGCGTTGAGATGCTTGAGGTTGATGAGAGTATGAACCAGAGAAGACAAGTCTTCCCTGCCCTTTTCGACAGCTCTCATGGCGTGAAGCAGTTTCAAAGGCTGTATTCAACGGCAACCCGCAATCCATCTGTGGACGCGCACCAATGATTGGAGTCCTTGAAAAATTCTCGCTGATTATTGCGGCTGCGGGGACGGCAATGGTGTGGTTGATTCCATACCTTCTGGGAGGCAGTTCAGCCCCTGAGTGGGTCATCAGCCGCTGGTATCTTCTTGTGGGAGCTCCAGCATTGTTGTTTGGAATTCAAGCACTTTCAAGGTATGGCGACTTCGCCAAATCGCCGGCTGTTCTACTCTACTCCGGGCTTGTCGCTTTCGGGTGCCTTTGGACAGATCCGACAGAACAAGGCCGTGGACTTTTGATCGCTACGGCATTTGTGATGGTGCTCCCGATCAGCTCCTTGATACAAAAGTACGACTATCTGGAAGTATTTCTGACTACCTTCTCGGTGGTGAGTGCGGCGACGATGATCTATTCGTTCGCAGTTGCCGGGAGCCTAGTACTTAAAGATTCCTTGGGGACAACGACCACGAACCCGAATGGAGTTGGAATCCATGCGGGCTTTGCTGCGCTGATTGCTCTGATATATTTCCACGACAAGGCTAGATCAAGACAGATCGCTATGGGGTGCATGGCTAGTTTGCTTATTGTTTTTTCGATCAGTACCGCCTCGCGGACGGCATTTCTTTCACTTGGTGGAGCGATATTAGTTTCATTGTTTTTCCGTAATCGCCAATCCGCGATTCGGGTCGTGATTCTTTTGTTGTTGGCGGTCACATCCAGTATCGGGATCAGCGAAGTTCTTGAAGTCGAGACGCCCTTTTATCAAGGCATTGTCAGTCGACTCATTGAAGATGAGGAGGGCACCATGGGAACATTGGGCGATCGAGTCCAAATCTGGGATGTAGCTTCGAGTGCCTTCTGGAGCGATACAACCTGGATGCATGGCGCGGGCACGGGTGGAGTGGACAAGGTGCTTGGAGGCCTCTACGAGAGTAAAGGTAGAGCTAAGGGGCGAGACGGAATCTGGCGGATTCATGCCCACAACACTTTGGTCTGGAGCGGCCTGGCATTCGGAATACCAGGGATCCTGTTTCTGGTCTGGCTGGCTGTGAAGATGTCCGTACGGGCAATTCAGATGGATTCCGAGCTTCAAGGGTGGGAACACTCAGCTCTCATTACTTTTATCGTTATATCCAGCCTGGGCGGCGTAATTAGTCAAGATGGATGCTGGTGTGTATTTGGCTCAGCGTTGCTGGCGGGATTGTCCGCTCCTCTTACTCAGCCGTCACACCAAGTGGAATACGCTTTTCGTGGTAGTGGCGGTCGAATCCGAGGGACTAAAGGCTTTGAGATGTTCGGCCACGGGAGGCCGCGGATCGAATGGACCTGACAGTAACGCTAGAAGCACGCTATCAAATGGCCCCCGACGGCTCTGTCTGGTCTCAGGCAGGACTCGCTAGGGCTTTTTGGGAGAGGTATCTAGATGTCTTTGATCGCATCCGGGTTGTGGCAAGGGCAACGCAGGTGGATCGGCCACCTGACGGATGGTTGCCTGTAACCGGAAACAACATTTCATTTCATCCCTTACCGGATTTCCTGGGTCCAAGGCAATACGTGGAGCGGTATGTCTCGATTCGAAGAGCAATACGTGAGGCAACACCTGTGGACGGAGCTCTCATCATGCGAGTGGGGTCTCAGATTGCCAATGTCATGAGCGGGAAATTACGGGAGACGGGATATCCATATGCACTTGAAGTGATCGGTGATCCTTATGATGTATTCGCACCTGGAGTCGTGGAACACCCGCTCCGCCCATTTTTCAGATGGCATTTTTCCAGAAGACTCAGGGAACAGTGCCTGAATGCCATTGGTGTCGCTTACGTAACTCGACACTCGTTGCAAATACGTTACCCAAACCAAATGAGGAGCGAGAGCCTGAGCGATGTGGAACTCCCTGGAGAAGCCCTGCTAGGCGGAATCGCTTCCACACATTTTTCGAGCATTGAACTGGAAGCTTCGAGCATTGTGGAGGGGGCCAAGAAGCCGAAACTGGGTGGCCCATTTCGAGTGATCACAGTCGGGTCACTCGCTCAGATGTACAAGGGCGTCGATGTTCTTATTGAAGCTGTTGCCCTTTGCCATCAGCAGGGTCTGGAACTTGAAGTTGTAGTGGTTGGCGATGGAAAGTTTCGGCCCCAACTCGAAGCGCTGGCTCGTAATCGAGGAGTAGCCGAAAGGGTCAGCTTTCTTGGGCAACTGACCGCAGGTACGGCTGTTCGCGATGAGTTGGACAAGGCTGATTTGTTCGTGCTCCCTTCTCGAACAGAAGGCTTGCCGCGAGCCTTGATTGAAGCTATGGCACGAGGATTGCCTTGTATCGGGTCAAAAGTAGGAGGGATACCAGAACTTCTTGAGGAAAGCGAATTGGTGCAACCAGGCCAGCCGCAGTCGCTTGCATCGAAGCTGATCGAAGTTCTTCGCCAACCGAAACGGCTTGAATCTTTGTCTTGCCGGAACAGAAGCTTGTCGCTCGAATATCGAGATCAGGTGCTCAAAGCGCGCCGCCGTGCGTTTTATCGCCACGTTCTGGAAGGAACGAAGGAGCGCAGTTATCGAAACGCTCACTAAAGAAAACGCCGCCGAGCAAGGAGACCTGCTGACGCAGAGGCAGGCGCGAGTTTGCGTTGTCGTCGCAGTCCCGATGACAATCGAGGTGTTTCTTATCTCGCATCTCAGAGCGATGCAGAAATGCTTTGACATTACCGTTGTCGCCAATTGCCCGGACGTGCACTTCCTAAGGAAATTGGGACTGGACATCGAGTTGGTGCATGTCGCAATCGAGCGAAAGATTGCTCCGTTTCAAGATGCCAAATGTCTGATAGCGCTTTTTAACCTATTTCAATCCCGCCAGTTTTCGATTGTACATTCGATTACACCCAAAGCTGGACTTCTCGCTATGGTTGCCGGGATGTTGGCTAAAATACCGAATCGACTCCATACCTTCACCGGTCAAGTTTGGGCCGGGTTGGGCGGTTGGGAACGAGAGCTTCTGAAGCTGATGGACAAAATTCTTGCCACTTCAGCAACAGCTCTTCTCGCAGATAGCCAATCTCAACTGATGTTTTTGAGGGAAGAAGGG
>JBKJUN010000410.1:0-1233 GCA_046590555.1 Bryobacter sp.
ATGCTGCACATAGCCTCTCCCTCAGTTGCAACCGTGTCTTTGGGAAGAAACGGAATTTTCAACAACTCTCGTTCTGCGAAGAAAAGATAGACCAAGGCGCGGGATTGACGGTCGAGGAGCGCCTCTTCAAAGAGATGTGCTTCTTCTCTGAGGCCTTCGTCAAAGCTTGCGGATTCGGCTGATGCGCGGATTGCGGTGATTGCCCGGAGCGGTGAATGCTGATTGCTGGCGGCCATTGTTGCGTAGGATTGCCAGTCATTGCTGGCGGTACACGGCAACAGGTCTGTTCTCCTGCCGCTCGTGATCGTCAATGCCTTTGCAACTACATCGCCCTGACATAGCTCATCGACGATTCCCAATTGAAAAGCCTCTTGCGCATCGACAGTAGCCCCTGTTACGCACATCCTCAGTGCGACATCAGAACCGGCCAGCCTCGGCAGGCGCTGCGTGCCTCCTGCACCCGGGATCAGGCCCAGTTTTACCTCCGGCAAACCCACCACTGACTTCTCATGAAGAATCCGGTAATGGCCGGCCATGGCCAACTCCAGCCCGATGCCAAGGGCGCTTCCGTTCATCGCCATAATCACCAGCTTGCCCGAGCGCTCTATCTGATTGAGCAGCGAATTCAGATAATTCATGTCAGGCGGAATTTCCCGCTTGGTGATCCTTTCGATCTCTCGGATGTCTGCCCCTGCGACAAATAACTTTCCTGTCCCGGTCAAGATAATCTTGCCGGCTTCGACATTGGCGATGGCCTCCCGCAGCGCTTCAGCCAGAGCTCTCGACAAAGCATTCACGGGAGGGTTCATCATGGTAAGGATGGCGGCAGATCCATTGACTTCCACATTTACGAGACGGTCCATGTTCTTGACGCTACCACTGGTACTGAGAGCAGCGAATGCTATTCGTGTCGAAGTCTTTCTGGCCATCGAATGCCCCATCTCGAATCGTTATGTGCCGGAACTCAACCGGATCGCTGCCCTCTACTTGCCGAAGGGTGTCGAGATGACTGGCTACTTTCCCGAGCGAGGCCTTAGTCAAGTGCGGCTCGACCAATGGCAGCGGGAGTTTGCGCCGGCCTTCCCTGTTCGAATGGATGAGTTGGCGAAGAGAGCTCACAAAGCCGGTGCGACACGCACTCCTGAGGTTTTGGTCGCAGATCGGGAGAGGGTGGTTTATCGTGGACGTATCGACGACCGGTATGTTTCCTGGGGCAAGTCTCGCCCTGAGCCT
>JBKJUN010000441.1:0-4843 GCA_046590555.1 Bryobacter sp.
GCCCGTGCTCAGCCGTCAGGCCGTGGAACTCGCGGTGCAGGGCTCGCTTGCGCTTCATTGCGAAATCAGTCCGAGATCGATTTTTGCCCGCAAAAACTACTTCTACCCGGACTTGCCGAAGGGTTATCAAATCTCTCAATACGATCAACCGCTGGCTGAACATGGCTTTGTCGACGTCGATGTCGATGGGGTTGGCAAGCGCATTGGAGTTACGCGTGTGCACATGGAAGACGACGCTGGCAAGAGCTCGCACGACGGCTTCAAGGATTCTGAAAAGTACAGCTATGTTGATCTGAATCGCGCGGGAACTCCGCTGATCGAAATCGTAAGCGAGCCCGACATGCGGAATTCAGACGAGGCCTACGCCTATCTGACCGAGATCAAACAGGCCATGCAGTTTATCGGCGTTTCCACCTGCGACATGGAAAAGGGCCAATTGCGATGTGATGCCAACGTGAGCGTGCGCCTGAAGGGTGCCGAGAAGCTTGGCACCAAAGTTGAGATCAAAAATCTAAACAGTTTCCGCCACGTCAAGCTGGGAATCGAATACGAGATCCTGCGGCAGATTGGCCTGATCGAAGCTGGACAGCGCGTACGGCAGCAGACTCGTTTGTTTAACCCGGATTCGGGTGTAACATCGCTGATGCGTGACAAGGAAGAAGCGGCCGACTATCGCTATTTCCCTGAGCCTGATCTATTGCCACTCGTGGTGACCGAAGAGTGGAAGAAAGAACTGGCAGCGATGATGCCAGAACTGCCTGCCGATCGGCGAGCCCGTTTCATCAGCGGCTACGGCTTGGGCGAATATGATGCAAATGTTCTGACGCAGACCCGTGCAATGGCTGACTATTACGAACGGACAGTAAAAGCCTCACCCGATCCAAAGATGGCTGCAAACTGGGTAATGGGTGACCTCATGGGACTGCTCAATAGCCTGGGCAAAGATATTGCTGAAGCCCCGGTGTCACCGGAGAATCTTGGTGAACTCCTGGGCCTGATCCAGAGTGGTGAGCTTTCCGGCAAATTAGCCAAAGACATCTTCCCAAAAATGTTCTCCGAGGGTCTGTCGCCGAAGTTCATCATGGAGCGCGATGGCCTGAAGCAGATTTCTGACACCGGAGCCCTCGACAAGATCATCGAAGAGGTGTTGGCTGCAAATCCGAAACAGGTGGAACAGTACAAGAGCGGCAAAACAACCGTGATTGGCTTCCTCGTTGGCGCGGTGATGAAGGCCAGCAAGGGTCAGGCGAATCCTGGCTCAGTGAATGAAATGTTGAAGGCAAAGCTGGACTCGTGATTCGTTTCTTAACCCTGTTTGTTGTGACGCTGGCTGCTTATGCGCAGAAGGATGTCCTGCCAATGCGCTTTGCCAATCTGCCCGCTTGTGCAGGCCCAAGCGCCACGCCCAGGCCCAAGGCCGAGGCAGATGGCAGCACCCTGCTGATGCGTGTGCAAGACCCAAGCGGGGCCGCCATCGAGATCTGGTGCGCCAAAGAAGCCGCTGGCTTCAACTACCAGTACCGCGTTGCCGGCCCGACCGGAGCCTCTGTCATGCTGGATCGCTGCCAGTTGGCAGATGGTATCAATTCGGCAGGAGTGGAGCATCAAGGCCCGGTTGCTGAGGCTGCCTTGTCCAATGGCGGTCAATGGCTGCGAACAGCCGGCAAGCTGGTGCGCTTTCTGCATCACAATTGGGATTCGCGTGCCGGACACCACACTATTTATGACTTCAGTCGGCAGCAGATCACAACCTACGCGACCGTTGCCGTGAAGGATCCGGCAGGGCGCTGGGTGCGTGCCTTTGTGGATGTGAATTCAATGCCACTGCGCGAGATCCCGCAGTCTTCTTCAATGGGCAAGAATCTGCCAGAACGCATCTTCGATCCGAATCGCGTGAGCTGCCTGACGGCTCTGGCCGATGAAGGCATGCGCATCCACGACGAAGAAGTGAACGCCTTTGTTGGCCCGCAGCAGCCAGGGAAACTAACGGTTGCTTGGCCCGAATCCACCCCGATCGACAAGCTTGATTTTGATGCAGCGCGCCGCGAGTTGCGCCTGAAATTAGTCCCCGGCACACGCAAAGCGATTGTCTCAATCGCGATTCCGAGAACCATGCTCGGGATGGGTAAAGAGCTCTCGCATGTGCGGCTGGACGGTCGATTTATAAATAGCGACGAAACCACAACGGCGACCCACAAATCAATCCGCTTCATCGTGGATGAGCCAGCGAAAGAAGTGTTGCTGACTGAGAGTCAGGGCTTTCCCTTCTTTGCTGTTACCGGGCTCGCACTGGTTGGCGCGATCATTATTGGCGGCGTGATCGGCATGCTCTTCCGTCGCAAGCTTCCGGCTGTGCCAGCCGAAGACTAAACTAACGAGAGATGATCTCAAAATCTTTGCCGGTCCTCCTTGTCCTGCTTTTGACGAGTTGCTCGTCGCTCTATTACAACGCGATGGAGAAGATCGGCAAGGAAAAGCGCGACATCCTTTTGCAGCGCATTGTCGATGGTAAGAAGGATCAGGAAGCGGCCAAGAAACAACTCAAGACGACGCTTGAAGCGTTTCAGGAATTGACCGGCTTTGAAGGCGGCAACCTCGAAAAGGTCTACAAAAAATTGAATGGTGAATTCGTCGATTCCGAAAAGCGAGCGAAAGATCTCTCAGACCGCATCGCCAGCATCGACCAGGTAGCCAAAGATCTCTTCACGGAATGGGACAAAGAGATTTCCCAGATGAAGGACAAAAGTCTTCGAACACGCAGCCAGCAGATCTTGCGCGAGACTCGCGGTCGGCACCAGCAGTACATCAAACGCATGCAGCAGACCGACAGGAAGATGCAGCCGGTGCTGCAGGGCTTTCGCGATCAGGTGCTATTTCTCAAACACAATCTGAATGCCAAGGCGATTGGTTCGCTCAAGACAACAGCGGCCAAGATGGATGGAGAAGTGGGTGTCTTGATTCAGGATATTGAGGGTTCGATGCGTGAGGCCGACAGCTTCATCGATTCGCTCAAGACTAAGGAGTCCTAAATGCTGAGACGAATCTTGCTGCGAAGGTAATTTACGTAACAGGGCCAGGATTAAATGGCGCAAGCGCGTTGTGCAGCCCCCAATGGTCAGCCCAGGTTTTCTTGCGGCCGCTGGCGATCTCGAGGATGAGATGGAAGAGGTCCCAGCCAACGCTTTCAATCGTGGCTTCGCCGGTTGCAATGCGTCCTGCGTCGAGATCGATCAGATCCGGCCAGCGCTCAGCCAGTGTTGTTCTCGAAGAAACTTTGATCACCGGCGTCAGGGCAAGCCCGTAAGGCGTCCCCTCGCCAGTCGTAAAGATATGCATGTTCATCGAAGCTAGTTGCTGAGTGCCGCAGATGAAATCGCTTGCCGGGGTCGCAGCGAAAACCAGACCCTTGGCCGTTACCTTTTGCCCTTGTGTCGCAACAGAAGAAATGGCGCTAGTGCCTGATTTCGCAATACTGCCCATGCTCTTCTCGACAATGTTGACAAGGCCCCCGCGCTTGTTGCCGGGTGTTGTGTTGGCGCTACGATCAGCGTAGCCTCGGGCCAAATATTCGTCGTACCATCGCATTTCGCGAATCAGGTCACGAGCTACTTCAGGCGTCGCGCATCGAGGCGTGAGCAAATGAATCGCATCTCGAACCTCAGTCACTTCGCTGAACATCACTGTGGCACCGGCCCGGACAAGCAAGTCTGCAGCGTAGCCAACTGCCGGATTGCAGGTAACGCCTGAGAACGCATCACTGCCACCACACTGCAAACCAACGATCAAATGCGAGGCTGGCAGGCTCTGGCGCTGGCGGCGGTTCAGCACCTCAAGCCGGCGCTCGGCAGCACGCATGATGGCAGCAATGGTTTCGGCAAAGCCGAGCTCATCCTGAAGGCGGATCAGATCCGGCGCGTAGTCAAAAACAGGGAAGGCCGGATCACTCGGCAAGAGTCTGCCCGGCTGCATCTTTTCACAACCCAGGCTCACCACCAGCGGCGAGTTCGCAATGTTGGCATGGCGGCTGATGTGCCCCAGTGTCGCAATCGGTATTGCGGCACCAGGAGCATCAATCGCAACTCCGCACCCGTAGGTGTGGGTGATTGCTACAGCGTCATCGACATTGCTGTAGCGCGGCAACAGCTCAGCCTTGATGCGGCGAACCGCATAGTCCACCGTCGGCGCGACACACTGCACGGTAGTAGTGATTCCGAGGATGTTTTTGGTTCCGGCGCTGCCGTCTGGGTTAAGAAAACCATCGAATCGATAACCCTCGAGTGGAGGCAGTGATGCGGGGACTTCAGTCGCCAGAGGGAGTTCATCCAGATTGGGTGCAGACGGCATCGCCACCAGATCTTCGCGTACCCAGGATCCTGCCGCGAGTGCGCGGCGAGCATGGCCGATGACCTGGCCATAACGCAAGATCGCCTCGCCTTCGGCAAGATCCTTGAGGGTCACTTTGTGAGCTTGAGGCGTGTCTTCCCGCAGGGCGAGGCCATCAGAAAAACAAACTCCTGCGGCCAGCCCGCCAGGGTTGACGATGATCGCGACGTTATCGCGTGGGTGAACTTTTACGTATAAGGGGTCCAATCCGATAGTCTAGTCGTATGAGTGTTTCCCGGCGTTCTCTACTTTCCTCTTCGGCTATGGTTTTTTCACTGAAAGGGGCGGCGCAAGCGCCCGCATCCAAAGACAAAGTAAACATTGGCTTCATCGGCAGCGGTATACGCGGCAAGCAATTGATCGATGAATTCATGGCCGTACCTGCTGCACGAGGCGTGGCCGTTGCCGATGAAGCCAATGTTTACTTTGTCTTTGGATGCGGGCGCTTGCGCCGCCCCTT
>JBKJUN010000442.1:0-1225 GCA_046590555.1 Bryobacter sp.
GCCCTCAGTGAGCTTCCAGATCAGCCAAGTGTCGATGGTTCCAAAAAGCAGTTCTCCATTGGCTGCACGGGCTCTCCCATCAGGAGTCTGTTCAAGTAGCCAGCGGAGTTTCGATCCCGAAAAGTAAGCATCGATCACCAACCCCGTGCGCTCTTCGATCATCCGCTTGTGAGGGCCACGAGAAAGTTCCTCACAAAAAGAAGCAGTCCTGCGGCATTGCCAAACGATTCCAGGTCCAACCGGTCTGCCGGTTGCCTTTTCCCACACTACGGTGGTTTCACGTTGGTTGGTAATCCCGAGGGCAATGATTTCCCTGGGGTCAATCTTTGAGACGTCCAGCACTCGCCGGGTTGCTGCCAGTTGGGCTCCCCAAACTACGTCTGCATCCACTTCCACCCAGCCGGGATGAGGATAATTCAGATTGAAACTTACTGACTCAAGAGAGCCACGTTGGGCCTGTTCGTCATAAACGGCGGCGCGTGCGCTCGTCGTTCCTTCATCGAGTGCAAGTAAATAGGACACTCTGGGATTCTATGTCATTAAGGGATCGGAAGGCGACGACCAAAGCCACCAGTGTTCGATTTTTTGTTGTTGACCGGTCCGCTGCCGTCGCCGCTACGCCGATAGTTGCTGCTTCCCTGGAATTCCACTTCGTCTTCGGTGAAGCTCAATTGCCGGTCCAGCAACATTTCAACTGTCGACCCCTTGGCCAAAACGACGTCCGGCCCCCGAGTTAAAAGGACGGCCATCAGCCCGGCAGCCGCGCCAGCACCTGCTCCGATCCCCAAACCCATTCCTGCACTTCTTGATACCGCTCCGCCAATCGCCCCGACGGTTGCCCCAGTTGTCGCGCCAACTCCGACCGTTTGCGCGTCCCCTGCCTTACTCCCCTCGCCCTTAATCCTGCCCTCTTGCCGATCAAAGCCCTGATTGTCGCGCCCGTCAATCGAACCCAATCTCGATTTGAAATCACGGGTCACTCCGTTCGGTAGTATGAGCGTGTCAAAGCGAACGAAAAGCTCGCCCTTTCCCTTCACCTTGCCAGGACGCTTCAGGCTCGTTACCGTGCCTGCAACGCTAGATCCAGGCGGAATGATGATCTTCCCACCCACTACAATGGGGAATAGCGTCTCAAGATAAATGCGATCTCCTTCGCCTGTATTCCTCGTGCTGACGCTATTCAGCATAGTCAAAGGAATCCGCGTGCCCGGATCAACCGTAAAAG
>JBKJUN010000472.1:0-3543 GCA_046590555.1 Bryobacter sp.
TTTGCCGATCCGGAACCACACCGGAAGACATTCATAAAGCCTTTCATGCGGGAACAGTCGGCGGAGTATTGTTCGACTTGCCACAAGGTACACCTCGACCAACCAGTAAATGACTACCGCTGGCTGCGCGGCTTTAATGACTACGACAACTGGCAGGCCTCAGCCGTATCGGGCCAGGGCGCCCGCAGCTTCTACTATCCAGCCAAGTCGAGTACTTGCAATGATTGCCACATGCCAATGGTTCCCTCGAAAGACCCGGGAAATCATAATGGCCAAATTCGCTCGCACCGCTTTGCTGCAGCGAACACCGCAGTGGCGCATGTCAACGGAGATAAAAAGCAGATCCAGGAGACGGTGAGCTTTTTGAAGAGTGGCTTCGTGACTGTTGACCTTTTTGCGATTACGCCAGTGGAGCAGTTTGAAGGGCAGGCAGCGATGTCTCGCAAGTCAGCCGACGGGCCCACGCTCAATTCAACGATGGCAGTTGGCGAAGAAGCTGAAACAGCGGGGCAATATTTCATTCGTGAAGTGTCAAAAGTTGCTGCACCCATCAACACGGCGAAGGTGCAGGTAGAGCCCGGTTCCACTGTTCGCCTGGACGCAGTGGTGAGAACGAAGCGCGTTGGGCATTTCTTTCCTGGCGGTACTGTGGACGCTTATGACCTGTGGCTTGAGGTTCAAGGCAAAGACGCAGACGGCAAGATCTTCTTCTGGTCGGGCAAAGCCGAGGACGAAGGCAAGGGCGCTGTTGACAAGGGTGCGCACTTCTATCGAAGTTACATGCTGGATGGCGATGGGAACCACATCAACAAGCGCAACGCATGGCAGGCACGCAGCGTGCTCTACGTGCGCCTGATCCCACCAGGGGCTGCTGACACGGTCCACTACCGGGTTCAGATCCCAAAGAATGCAAAGCCGCCTTTTCGTTTTGAGGCCAAGCTGAATTACCGCAAGTTTGCCCAGCACTACAACGAATTTGCCTACGAGAAGCGACCAAATGTATCGGGGCCGATCAAGGATCAGCTTCCGGTAATTCCAATTGTCACGATGGCGGAGGCGGTAGCAGAAGTAGGCGCAGGGGCAACCAACTGGAAACCATCCATCCACAAAAAGGATCGCGAACGCTGGAATGACTGGGGCATTGGCCTCTTGCTTCAAGGCGACTTGAAGGGTGCAGAGTATGCATTCTCGCGTGTGACCGAAGCAGAGCCCGAATATGCCGATGGCTGGCTCAATGTCGCGCGGGCGCTGATTCAGGAAGGGGAAACGGAGAAGGCCAAGGGATATCTCGCCAAGGCAATGGAGCGTAATCCGAAACTAGGCCGCGTCCACTTCTTCAAGGCAATGACTGAGAAGGCTGACGGCGATTACGATGCCGCGCTCGCTTCTTTGCGCAAGGTAGAAGAGCAGTATCCACGCGACCGGGTGATGCTGAACCAGATGGGCCGCATTCTCTTTCTCAAGCGAGACTATGCAAATTCCGTGAAGTACCTTGAGCGGGTGCTCGAGATCGACACTGAGGATGTACAAGCTCATTACAACCTGATGCTGGCTTATCGCGGTCTTGGCGACACCCAACGGGCCGCCTATGCAGAGAAGCTGTTTCGCCGCTTCAAGGCGGACGAATCTGCACAAGCGATTACGGCTAAACCCCGTCTGCTCAGCCCCGAGGACAACAACGAGCGGCAGACGATTCATGATCATGAAAGTGGCAAGATTCGATGAAGATTTTGATATTGTTCTGTGCGCTTCCGCTCTTGGCGCAAACCTTTCGCGAGGCAAGTGTTGAGGCGGGTATCAAGTTCACCCATAACTCTGGAAGAGCCGGCAAAAAGTGGATGCCCGAAACCATGGGCAGCGGCGTTGTATTCTTTGATGCCGATGGTGATGGCTGGCCAGATTTGCTTTTGCTGAATTCAAAAGACTGGACTCCGCGTGGGCGCAGAAACCTCAGCGCCTTCTATCGCAACAACAAGAACGGCACCTTCACCAACGTGACGGCTGGCAGCGGCCTCGACTTTGAGACTTATGCTCTGGGTGGGGCTGCCGCAGATTATGACAATGATGGCCGTGAGGATCTTTACCTCACATCGCTCGACGGCGACAAGTTGCTGCATAACGAAGGCAACTTCAAGTTTCGAGAAGTAACGGCTGCGTCTGGCATTGCGAACAAGGCATTTGGGTCAAGCGTTGCCTGGCTTGATTATGACCGCGACGGCAAGGCTGATCTTTTTGTCGGCAACTATGTACAGTGGAATTCAAAAGGCGATCTCTATTGCTCCCTCGATGGATCCACCAAGAGCTATTGCACGCCGGAATCCTACAAAGGGCAGAGCGTGAAGCTCTATCACAACCTGGGTGGAGGCAAGTTTGAAGATGCTACACAAAAGGCTGGCGTGGGTGATGTAACGTCCAAGACTCTCGGTGTCGCCATATTCGATTTCAATTCAGACGGCTGGCCGGATATCTTCAGCGCCAACGACACGCAACCCAACAAGCTCTATCGCAACAACAGAAACGGCACCTTCAGCGAAGAGGCGGTATCAGCAGGAATCGCCTTTGGCGAAGATGGTGTGGCTCGTGGCGCGATGGGAGTTGACGCCGCAGACTATGACCGGTCAGGGAGAGCCCATCTTCTGGTGGGCAATTTTTCCAACCAGATGCTCGGGCTTTACCACAACGAAGGCAAAGGACTCTTTGTCGATGAAGCTCCCCGGCGCACCATCGGCAAGGCTAGTTTACTAAGCCTCGCTTTCGGCGTCTTCTTCTTTGATTTCGACAATGATGGTTGGCTCGACATCCTGGCGGCCAATGGCCACATTGATGAAGAGATCAATCGAGTGCAACCGAAGGTGAGCTTCAAACAGGCTCCGCTGCTGTTCAGGAATAATGGCAAGGGTGGCTTCGAAGACGTATCGAAGACCCGTGGCACAGACCTCATGAAGCCGATCGTCGCTCGCGGGGCTGCTTATGCTGACTATGATCGCGATGGCGACCTTGATGTTGTGATCAACAGCAATCACGGCGCTGTCTCGGTGTTCAAGAACGATGGGGGCAACAAGCTGTCCTGGATCGAATTGAAGCTCGAAGGTGTGCAGTCAAACCGGTCTGCACTGGGCGCAGTTGTCAGAATCGAATCGGCGACGGGAAAGCAGTGGCAGATGGTACGGTCGGGCTCAAGCTACCTCAGCCAGTCGGACCTTACCCTGCACTTCGGACTCAATCAGGATTCCAGCTTGAAAACCATCGACGTGGAGTGGCCCAGCGGCAAGAAACAGCATTTTCAGAATGTGTCTGCGAAAAAGCGTTATCTACTTCGCGAAGACTCTGAGAAACTGTTAGAGAAATGAACGATCTCAAGCTTCCGATTGCGGCAATTACCGACGAATTCTCACCCACCGACCTCGACGCGGCTCTGGCCCCGATGGCATCCATTGGAATGACTGGTGCCGAACTGCGGGTAGTATTCGGCAAAAACATCATGGACCTCACCGACGAGGAAGTCTTGCGTGCCAAGGACATGTGCGCAGCCAAGGGCGTTTC
>JBKJUN010000489.1:0-3283 GCA_046590555.1 Bryobacter sp.
CAGGGGCGGCAGATCTCTTGCGAGCATGGCAACCGGCGGGTGTTGCGTTATGAACTGGACGGGACGACTAGCGTGCTTGCCGACAAGTTTGAGGGTAAAGCGTTTAATGCACCGAACGATGCCGTGGTGCACCCGGATGGAGGGATCTGGTTTACTGACCCTGGTTACGGCAGCCTCGGAAACTATGAGGGCCATCAGGGTGATTTGTTACTGAAGGAAGCGGTGTACCGGATTGATCCCACGACCAGGAAGATCGAGAAAGTGACCGATGAAATCTTCAAGCCCAACGGCTTGTGCTTCTCTCCCGATTACAAAAAGCTCTACATCGCCGATACCGGGGCATCACACTATCCGAAGGCACCGCGAAATATTAAGGTGTGGGATGTTGCGGATTCGAAGTCGCTCAAGGGTGGCAAGGAATTCTGCTCGATGGGGAAAGGGCTTGCCGACGGAATTCGGGCCGATGTCAATGGAAACATTTATGCGGCGGCGGGCTGGGTTGGTGCGGGTTATGACGGAGTGCAGATCTTTGCACCCGATGGGAAAATGATTGGGCAGATTCATTTGCCGGAAATTTGCGCGAATGTTTGCTTTGGTGGGACGCGGCGGAATCGTTTGTTTATGTGTGGGAGCCAGTCGATGTACTCGGTGTACCTCGAAACCCGCGGCGCACATATTTGCTGATCTTTACATAATCTTTACCCCATTGACACCAACCCTTTACAGTTATATGCTCAACACAATAGGCCATCATTGGCCGTTCAAGTTGAAAAAGGGGAAGTTTTATGAAATCCAAATTGAGCAAGCTATGTTGCTTCTTGATTTCCGCCGTTGCGCTGTTTAGTCAAGCAACTAACGGAATCATATCCGGGGTGATTGAAGATCCGCAAAATGCATCTGTGGCTGGGGCGAAAGTAGTGCTTAGTTCGTCCGGTCGCGATTTGAACCTTGAAGCAGCTTCGGATTCTTCCGGCCGCTTCGTCTTTGCGGCCATCCCGCCGGGACAATACCAACTTAAGATTTCTAAGGCCGGGTTCAAAACTCTGGATCGCAGGGGCGTTGTTTTGCAAGTCGGCGAACGTCTGACACTCGGTGACATACGCCTGGAAGTGGGCCAAGTAGCCGAAACCATTGAGGTAAGCGCTGAAGCTGTCACCTTGAAGACCGAATCAGCGGAACGCTCGAACGTTCTTACTTCAAAGCAGGTTGAAAATATTGCAGTGAATGGTCGCTCCTATCTTGGGTTGGCTGGCCTCACCGCTGGTGTTGTCTCCACCGGAAACTTTCAGGTAGCCGGGACCGGCGGCTTGGCAAGCATCTCAGCCAACGGAGCCCGCCCCAATCAGAATCAGCTTTTGCTCAACGGCATCTCGAACGTTGACACAGGTAACAATGGCGATCAGCTCGCCACACTTAGCCTCGATTCGGTTCAGGAGTTTCGCATTCTGACTTCCTCCTACCAAGCAGAGTATGGTCGCAGTGCGGGCGCGCAGATTATTGTGCAGACCAAATCTGGCACTAAGGACTTTCATGGAAGTGCTTACTATTACCGGCGGCATGACTCGATGAATGCCAATAGTTGGACGCGCAACAATCAAGTCAATACGCAGGTGATCAACGGAGTGCCCACCAGCGTCGTTGGCCTGCCGCGTCAACTCTATCGCTTCCAAAACCCTGGCTACACTATTGGCGGACCTGTTTTTATTCCAAAGCTTTTTAATAGAAACAAAGACAAACTCTTCTTCTTCTGGAGCCAGGAATACCAACGACAACTGCAGCCGGAAACTCCCCGTCGCATTACGGTGCCTACTGCTGAAGAGCGCAATGGTAACTTTGCAAACAGTCTCAACAATCAGGGTCGACCGCTCGGGGTGATCCGAGATCCTATCTCGAACGCGCCGTTTCCCGGCAATCAGATTCCCAACAACCGCTTTTACGCGCCAGGCCGAGCGTTGATGAATCTGTTGCCGCTGCCCAATCAGCCCCAGACGACCACACTCAATTACAACTACGAAAGCCAAGTCTCGACTCGGCGCCCCCGGCGCGAAGACTTGATGCGAATCGATTACAACATTACAGACAAACTTCGGCTGTTTGGGCACTTTATCAATAACAACAATATATTCACTTCGCCATACGGGTCTTTCGTTCTGGGCAGCAATACGGGCCAATTTCTGATTGATGATGGTCGACCTGGCAAGAGCTTCGGCAGCGGATTGACTTATATTATTTCGCCCAGGATGACTACAGAATTTACTTTCGGCTATGGCCGCAACGACATCCTGATTACGCCGAACGTGGCCACCGCCGACGCGCTGACCCGCACCAAAACTGGTGTCAACTTGCCGCTGCTTTACCCCAATGCGGTGCAAAAGGATTTCATTCCGGCGTTCACCTTCAACGGCACGAGGCTTGGCAACTCGCCCGGCATGGGTACAGGCAACGCGCCCTTTGTCAACTACAACGACACAACCGACTTTGTGAGCAACACGACTCGCGTGTTTGATCGACACATGATGAAGTTTGGTGCTTACATCCAGTTCAGCCGAAAGAATCAAACCTCGTTTGCCAATGCCAACGGCAACTACAATTTTGGCGACAATCCGGCCAACCCCTTTGATACGAACTTTGGATACTCCAATGCGCTGCTTGGCGTTTTCAACAGCTTCCAGCAATCGCGAGCTTACGCCAATGGCGAATACCGCTATACCAATGCCGAATTTTTCATTCAAGATACCTGGAAAGTGAACAAGCGGCTCACGATTGACTATGGGGTCCGCTTTGCTTACATTCAACCGCAGTATGATCGCTCGCTGGCCGTCTCTTCCTGGCGCCCAGATCGTTGGAGAGCGGAAGAAGCTCCCCGCCTGTTTCAGCCACAATTGAACGCCGCCGGGCAAACCATGGGGGCGATCGATCCTCCAACCAACACGATTCTCCCGGCGTTGAACATCGGTCGACTCGTTCCCAATAGCGGAAATTTATTGAATGGGATCATCATCCCGGGCAAAGACACCAATAAGTATCTGCAAGACAATCCTGGTCTCCAATACGGTCCTCGCCTTGGGGTTGCCTGGGACGTCCGCGGCGATCAAACCGTGGTCTTCCGAGCCGGTGGAGGCATTTACTATGACCGCTTTCAAGGGAACCGGGTTTTCGCCTTGCTGACGAATCCGCCTACGGTGTTGCAGCCGACCATCAACTTCGGCTTCGCTCCCGACATCACTGCTGGTGGCAACCCCATCATTGGACCTCCAGATCTTGTCATGGCTGACCCGTCGGG
>JBKJUN010000712.1:0-5813 GCA_046590555.1 Bryobacter sp.
GATGCCGCTGACGCTGGTGAGACGCACGAGGGGGACCATCGTGTCGCCGTGGCCACCAAGAACCATCGCAGTTACATTCTCCATCGAGACGTTGAGCTCCTCTGCGATGAATGTACGGTAGCGAGCTGTGTCGAGGACGCCGGCCATACCGATGACGCGATTCTTGGGGAACTTCGATACGACATGGGCCGTGTAGCACATAGCGTCGAGAGGGTTGGTGACAACGACGATAATCGCGTTAGGCGAGTACTTGACGACACCTTCGGTGGCGGCCTTGACGATTTCGAAGTTGGCCATCAAAAGATCGTCACGGGTCATTCCGGGTTTGCGGGGGAAACCGGCGGTGATGACGACGACATCAGAATTGACAGTGGTCGAATATTCATTGGCGCCAGTGACGCTGACGTCATAGCCTTCGATGGGTCCGCTCTCGAGCAGATCGAGGGCTTTGCCCTGCGGGACGCCCTCCATGATGTCAACCAAGACGACATCGGCGAGTTCCTTATTTGCGATCCGGAGGGCGCACGAGGCCCCTACATTTCCGGCTCCAACAACTGTTACCTTTTTACGCATTGCTTCCTTTCGATTCGGGGGGTAAAACTATAAGTATATCCGTGGGCAAAGTACCTTTTCAGTTCAGCTACCATCCGAGCTACCATTTGCGGCTTGGCGATCATGTTTTTCCATCCATAAAATTCCAGCGAGTTCGCGATGAACTTGAGCAGCGAGGGCTGTTGCATCAGAACAATTTGGTGGTACCGGAGGCGGCAACACGCGATCAGGTGATGCTGGTACATTCGCCGGAATGGGTGGCGGCACTAATGGACGGGACGATCCGCTATGAGCAGGTGATGAAGCTTGAGATTCCCTATTCGAAACCGATGGTGCAGGGCTTTCTGTATCACGCGGGCGGTAGTATTGCGACTGCCGAGGCGGCGTTGAAGGACGGAGCGGCGTTCAACATTGGAGGGGGCTTTCATCATGCCTTCCCTGGGCATGGCGAGGGCTTCTGCGCGATCCACGATGTCGCGATTGCGATTCGGGTATTGCAGCAGAGTGGAAAGATCAAGACGGCGATGGTGATCGATACTGATGTTCATCAGGGAAATGGGACGGCGGATATCTTTGCCGGGGATGACAGTGTCTTTACATTTTCGATTCACCAGCGTGACAACTACCCACATGAGAAGATGCGAAGCGACCTCGATGTTGAATTAAACGACCGGGTGGAGGATGCCGAGTATTTGTCGGCGTTGTCGGCAGGGTTGAATGAGGCGTTCATGTGCATGCGGCCGGATCTGGTGGCTTATGTTGCGGGGAGCGATCCATTTGTCGAGGACAAACTGGGGGGGCTGAATCTGACTATGGATGGAATGATAGAACGGGATTTGATGGTGATGCGTGCAGCGCGCCGGCGGAAGATCCCACTCTTTGTGACTTTGGCTGGCGGCTATGCGGAGAAACTGGATGACACCGTTACGCTGCACACCAACACCGCGCTGGCCCTGATTCGTACAATGACTTCATGAAGACTCTTATCCTGCTTGCGTTGCTCGCCCAGAGCAGAGAGCCATTGCGGAATATACTGCCCCCCGATATCGATGCTTCCCATGAAGCGCGGTTGAGCGAGAAGCAGATCTTTGCCAATGAGCATTTGAGGGTGCTGGAAGTAAAGGTGCCAGCAGGGCTAAAAGAGTTACATTTCCAGGCAGAGAAGGCGGGATTCTTTGTCGTAGGGGGACAGAGGGTGATTTGGCAGGATGGGCCGATAATCATTCGTGGCGAGGCGATTCACGTTGAGTTTTCTAAACGATTATTGGCAAGTTCGGTAGAGGCGAAAGAGGGGGTTGTATTTGCCAACTCTCTGGTCAAGGTGACGAAGATGGCCAAAGGTGAAGGGGCCAGAGTGGAGTGGCTTGCAAGCGAGAAGGTATTGGTCTTGCGTGGCCTTGGCAAGGACAGAAGCGGAGCCCTGCGGGTTGAAGTGAAGTTCTGATACAGAAAGCATATTCCAATCGAACGATGAGCCCGAAGGAATGGTCTAGGGCTCCTTTCTTTGTTTTCGTTTTTGTGCTTGTAGAGGGAGGCCGCCGTCGTCGTGCTGTGGGAATGTGGGAATCGCTTCGGCGATTTCCAAGGATTGTGCGAAGCCAGGGAAAGCGCCTTTGGCTTTTCCTGGCTTTGCCCAATCCGTCATTTCCACAGCTTCTCGTTTCACGCCGTTTTCCTTGCTGGCCGGATCTCGGCGAAGAGCTTGCGCTTGGCCAACTGCATCCTGCGAGCGCATTCGGTATCGCTTTCATGGCTGGCTGTCGCTGCCAGTTCGGCTAGCGTTTCGCCTTCCTTCAGATATTGTTCCGGCTTGTGCAATGAAGCAAAAACTTCCCATGGCGTCGCCCAACGTTTGTAGATCGTTTTACGCTTCCCGTTTTTCGCAATCTGTACTTCCGGCTGGGCCGATGGACGATGGAAATTCAAATAAAAATTGAAGCTGTCCCGGTAGAATTCGTTGAATCGTGCGGCGTGTTGCGGCTCGATGTAGCCATAGCCGATTTGTTTGCGGATCACTGCTCCGTTCTCGCTCTCGGCCAAGCCGTTGTCATTGGAGCGGCGCGGTCGCGATTTGGTCTGTTGGATCAGTAACCGATTTAGTAGTTTCTCCACGTTTTCGTTGATGTACTCGCTGCCGTTATCGGAATGAAAACCCAAAATGCGGAATGGATACTGTTCGATCATTTTCTCCAAAACTGGCAGTAAAAACGCTTCGCTGATCGCGCTTACCGCCCCCACCACCTCCCACTGCCTCACTTCGTCGACCGCGTTGACGTGGTAGAGCCCCTTGCCGTCCGGGCCATCGCCCTGATGCACAGTGTCCACTCTCAAGTAACCGGGCCGACCTTCCGGTTCCGGTCGCCGCCTCTCTCCGATCGACACATGTCGGGGCCTTGTTTTCTCGTAGTGCAGCCGCGCCTGCCGGTACTCCCGCTTCTTCCTCAAGTTGTACAAATGTGACACCGAAATCTTCGACAGCCGCTCGTAGGGCTTTCGTCCAAACACGCAATACTCCCGCTTCAATATCTGCCGCGTCGCTGGCCCGCTCAGCGTCTCGTGCGCCTCATCCACCGATGCCAATAACTCGATGTCCGTCGCCGTGTACTTTCGCTCGAACCGGCACCGCCGATACCGCCGCGCTTTCAAGTTCCCGTCCGTTGCGTACCGCGCGATCAGCCGCGTTACCTGCGCCCGGCTCAACCCGCTCACCTTCTCTGTGTAGCTTCTCAACAAACCTTTCTCCGCCTTCTTTCTTAACCAATACTCGTGCCGGCAAAGCAGCCTTTCCATCCATTCATACACCTCCTTTCGATTTTGCCCACGAAACGAATACTCTCCACTCCCACTCATAAATTCCCGGATTTGCTCCAAACTCATCTCTTCGCCATTCGTCATGCTGATGATCAATCCCCAGTTTGCTCACACCTTCAGGCTCATTTTGCGTTGGAATCGATACTCTCGTTCAGGCTCATCTTGTATTGGACAAGACTCAGAATTGACACAGCGGTTGGGCTTTGGGACGATAGAAGAGTTGCCGGTTTAATGCGGACGTGGCGGAATTGGCAGACGCACTAGTTTCAGGTACTAGCGGGGGCAACCTCGTGGAGGTTCAAGTCCTCTCGTCCGCACCATTAAAATGAATAAGTTAATGCGATCATCCGAATTTCGATGGTCGCTTTTCGATTTTTAAACCCTATTTTAACCCTTGTGACACTCCAGGCAACTCGCAGGGCGATGCAAGTGGGCTTTAAGTTTTCTGGTTGACGCCTATCTTGGTGAAAGAGTCAAAAAAGCCAATAAAAGGCCCAGTCGCGCGTCAGTCCATCCAGAAATCTGTCACAAATCCTGATTCGCCGCTTCCAACTTCACCACTTCCCAACCCCGTGCGTAAGCGCGGGGATTCAAAGTGACATCGCTGTCCCTCCCCCCGATTCCTTGCGAATTTAAATAAGCCGCTGCCCAATTCCTGGGGCTGGAAGAACAGGCTGATCTGAGTTCTATGAGGAGCCTCGATAGTCGAGAAATTCGCAGTCTGCAATCTCAGGCGGCTGCTCAATGGGTCGCTTCCCAATTCTAAATCTTCGAGACGTTGGTGTGGTCGTGCGCCAAATATTGGTGTCCTGCGGCGCGGGTGAGGGCTTGAAGTCGATCTGTCCTTTGCGTTTTTGAGAAAAGCTGAGCCCTTACCGAATGTGAGATGGCAAGCTCAAATCGACACGCAATTCAGACCTAAGTTCTTTAATATTCTGTAGATAGCCGCTTAACAGCCTAGCTAAGCCAAAGAGACTCATTCCCTCCGTTTGGCGGCTCACTTGGAGAAAATCGTCAAAAAAGCCAATAAAATTTGTAGTCACGCATCAGGCCGTCCACAAATCCCTTCACCATGCTGCGCAAGCTGTGCATCAATTCAAGGCGAGTCTTCACCAGTTGTGCCCGTGCCCTAGTCGATAGCAAAGTGTGGCTGGTCTCCTTTTTGGACTTCGAGTCCGTATCTGATGACAGCTTAACGCCGACGTTCATTCGAGGCCAGCCGCCTCATCCTATCTGATCTGCACCTTACAAAATCCCCAATAAAATCAGGCCTCCGGCGACACTCTCTCCCTTTTTCAGCCTAGGACAGACAGGCCTGACAAGCTGCAGAAAGATTGCTATCTCTTTTTATAGCAACAACTTAAGCACAGTCCACCGCAATCGCAAAAATCGGCAAAGTTCTCGAATTTTCGCCTGGGCCGGTTGGGCTACTTTCGGTTGGGGTTGAGATTGGTTAAAGGTAAGGGCCAATGTGCCTACAGCCTAGAGAGTAGCGGCTCTGGCTTTGTTTATGCTTTCGGCTGCTTCACCGCTTGGCATGCATTCTTATTTTTCAGCGAGGAGTTTGCGGACGGAGATGTTTTGAGGAGAAGTTTCAAGAAAGGCCTGGAGCGTTTTTCGGTATGCGGCCAGGTCCCCGTTCCTTCTTTCGATACTTGCAAGGCGGGCGGTGGCGTCAAAGTGGGAGGGCTTTCGCTTCAGAGTCTCGCGATAAGCTAGCATTGCCTGGTTAATATCCTGGTTTGCTTCGTGTGCCAAGCCTTCACGGAAGTGATGATCCCCGATTGCGGGCTCGAGCTTTCGGGCAGTTGCGAAGTAACGCAGAGCTTCGGCGGGTTGCTTCAGGCCCAGTGCGACGCTTCCTGCAGAGATGAGGAGTTGGGGGTCTCGGGGTTGTTGGGACAGGGCCTTTCTGAGAAGATCCCGGGCAGTCTCCAGGCTTTCTGAAGACGCAAAGGCGATGGCGAGTGCCCGGTCGCCATTGGGGGAGGCGCGCCATGGCTGCAGGATCTGCGAACTGCCCGAAGCCGGGGCTGCATTTGGCCGCTTCGCAATTCGGTGGTCTGTATAGGCAGTATGGGCAACATCACTGACTGGCCTTTGAGGCATGTGGCAGCCGACGCAATCTTCTGCGAGCCCCTGGTGTTTCGCCTGGACGCCGGGATGGCAAGACTGGCATTTCTGTTGCTGGTTTACGCGAGCAGCGGGATGAGGATCATGGCATGAGCCACACCAGAGGCGGCTCTCACTAGATCGCGCGCAAGCGCTCAGTCTTAACTGCTCGGCATGGCTGACGACGCGAAAGTCTGCATCGGGCAGGATAAAGGTGGAGAAGACATCCTCCAGGCTCATGCCGGGCACATAATCCTGCTCAAACTTGCCGGGCTGGAGGACTCTGGCGGCTCCCTGCAAGTTTGAGCAGGATTATGTGCCCGGCATGAGCCTGGAGG
>JBKJUN010000789.1:0-4536 GCA_046590555.1 Bryobacter sp.
CTGGTGATCCAATCGATGGCCGGCTCTGGCCTGGACAGCGCGGCGAAGACAAGCTTCTGATCCCGCAACAACTTTCTCAACTCAGATTCTTCAATCCCTTTTGCGCCGGCGAAGACAAGCTTGGGTTCGCTGTATTTTTCGCCCGTCTGGATATCGAAGACAACCCGCTTTCGGTTCGCTTCCGGCAATTGAATCGAATATTCAATCTGAGACTTGAGATAGCCCTGCCTGGCCAGTTCCGCCTTTAATTTCTCCACTGCCTCGTCCGCCCGTTGTGCATCGAAGACACCGTCGCGCCATTGCTCCCGGATGCTCTTTTGCACCCCCCCGCCCACTGAGAAACCTTCATAAACGAAGTCAACTTTGGGTCCTGCTTCGACGCTTAGCTCAAGATCTACAACTCCTTCGCGTGTGGTTCGATTCAAACGGACCCGTGCTTCCAAATGCCCCTCATCGGCGTGGTGCCGACTTACCCGCTCTACTCCTTTGCGGACCTTAAAAAAATCGTAGGTCTTGCCTTGGCGCGCGGCCAGCCACTTCCTCAATTGTTCCTCTGTGAAGATTTGCTGGCCAGTCAAATCCACCTGGCCAATTCGCTTGCGCTCTCGCTCGGCGGTAGTGGCTGGCTCGGGCGGTCTGCCTCCAAATTCCTGGCGCTTCGAAAAATCAAAGCGATACGAATTGTCCGACTGTTTCAAAGCCCGCGTTCGGAAACGCTTCGAGATGTCGTATTGGCCAACCAGAATCTGGTCGCCAGAATCAGTCAAGTTCATGGAATAGATCAAGCTAAATTGCCGGGTGAAGTTCTGACCTACCGTCAAGCGGGCTGACGGGTCAGACTCGTTGGCAATCAGATTCGGCTCAATTCTTACTTGTGACAATCCAGTGGCTTGCTCAATACCACGCCCCAGCGAACCGCCCACTCGTCCGGTTAAGTATGAAAGCACCTGTTCTTTGGCAACATCCAGTCCCTGACCCTGTATCTCATCGAGAGTCCTGCCGGTTAATAGAACTGCGGCGATGTCCGGCTCTGGCAGCGGTGGATCGGATGTAAGCGTGGTCTGGCGCTCCTTGCCCTCACCCTGTACCGACAGTGTGACATCGTAACCCGATGCCTGGGTTCGAGCCACGATATTGAAAGAAGGCTCAATTTTATTGTCGTCGTTGAATGTCAACACGCCTTGATCTACAAGGTAGGTGCGCTCATTCAGGTTCAGACTTCCGCCTTCCTCGATGTTTACTCTCCCCAGCAATCCGGGACGATAGTAGTTCCCTGTCAAGCGTGCATCGAGTGTGATCTCGGCCTTCGCCAGATTGTTGTCGACAAGCAGCGGATTCTCTGTTTGAATCTTAATTCCGTAATCCAGCCGCTCCAGCAGCGGCGACCGTTCCTCAGCAACATCCGACGACGAAGAAGCTGAATTCAGCGCGTTCAGCAAGCCCTGATCGAGGTTCACTGCGTCAGTGTAACTACCATCAATGATGTTAACGTCGCCGCCAAGCAGTATCCGGCTCCCGATCGAACGGACGGTCAGTGTGGCATTGGAAAGGGTCTTGAAATTGGCGGGGACATCGAGATATACGCCGTTCATAGCCAAATTCAGGTTCAGATTCTCCACCTCGGTGCCACGCAGCGAGAACTCGCCCGAGCCCTCAACGGTTCCGCCATTCAATCCTCCACTAAGACTGCTAAGTCGAACCTGGTTCTTCGCGAGATCGATCTTCACATTGACTCGCTCCGCCTGTATCTTTGGATTGGCCATGCCGATGAACCCGTTTGTGACTTCAACCGATCCAGCCGCCTCCGGTGCGGCTGCGGTCCCGCCCAGGGTAAGCGCAATCGTGGTCGCCCCTTGCGCTTGAACCGTTTCGGTGAAAGCCGCAAGCAGCCCCAAATCAGTATTAGAATCCAGCCGCAAAGCTAATGCCTGCCGCCCTGTCAATTCCACATTCCCTGAAACCAATAACTTTGATGAGGACGGGCCCAATAGGGTAAATCGGTCTACCAAAAGCTTACCTGCTTCCAGCCGCAGCAAGGATTCCCCATCCTGTGCCAAACGGTAGTTTCCCGCATTTAGATTGAGCTCCTCAAACCTGATCTCCCCCCGCAACGCCTCAAGTTCCGGCTTGGACGCCTCAACTTTTGCCGTAAACGAAGTGCGCCCCGCTACAGATTCGGGGGCACCCTGGATTTGCGCGAAGTCTAAACCTTTGACAGAAAATTCCGCGCTTGCCGCTCCGCCTTTCTTCGCGAACTCAAATGGCAAGGGGCCAGCGACCAGTCCTAGCGGCAGTTCGCCTTTGCCAGTAATCGTTGCGTTGGCCCATCGTGCCGCCAGGGTTTCAATACGCAAGCTGCCATCGCCCAAGCGCGCGCGTAGAGTCGCTCCGCTTAGTGGTGAAACTTTAGGGCTTGCATAGAACCCATCCTTCAACTCAAACTCGATCTTTGGATCGATCGTATACTTGCCATTGTCGAGAGTGCTCGCAATTGTTCCGATTAGCGTCAGTTGACCGGATGCCCTTTCCTCGGGTTCGATAGCTGCTCGAAACGCTTTCTGCGCTGTCTGCACATCGACTGCCCCCTCCACCCGCAAGACTCCAGGCACGCTGCCCTGTGTTGTCAATTTTGTTCCTGGACCCGACACGGTCACGGGCTTCAACGTAAGTTGCCCCGACTGCACTGTCACCTCAAGCGGACTCTCCAACTTCAATGCCTGCCCTTGAATCTCCAGTGCCGCAGCGCTAGCTTGCAGCGTGGCATTGGCCTTCTGCCAATTCTCAGCCTCGCCATTGGCCTTGAGCAACGCACTTACAGTTCCCTTAAAATCAGCAGGTACCCATTTACGAATCGACTCTAAATTCGTCCCCTGGGCTTCAGCGCTTAGCGTAAATGGATAAGGGGCTACCGTAGTGGTTTGGGCCATGACTATCAAGTTTTGGCGCGTGGCTGCCGCTTTGATTTCCAGTGCTTTGCCATTCAACGTTGCGTCCAGAGCAACTGGCCCGATATCGATCCATTCACCTTTAAGTTGCGCCCGGACAACAGGCTGATCCACCGTTCCCTGTGCTTGCACATCAAGTGAACCAACTCGCCCCTGCGCCAACTGAAAGCCGTCGCTTCGTAAGGAAGTTGTGAACTGCCGGGTGTCGAAGTTATAAGTTCCTTGTCCTGTTACTCGTTCTTTGGCATTCTTTTCAATCATCAGATCGGGCACTGTTGCCCCATGTTTATCAAAGGTCGCCGTTGCGCTCACCCGCCCCAATTGTTCGCCATATGCCGCTGCGCTGTCGACAGAAAGTCGCGCGTCCCCTTCAGGCTTAGCCACCGTGCCCTTCAAGTCAGCTTCAAGATTCATGACGCCGCTCACCGGCACAGCCGCCCTGCCTAATACTTTTAGGACGTCATCGATCCGCGCATTGACAACCTCGGCATGTAAATCCAAAGCAGCGGCATCGCCGCCAAGGCCCACTAGGCCGCGTGCAGATAGTGTCTGTCCGCCCCACTGCACAATCGCAGAATCGAGCTCTACCCGCTGGCGATTGGCACTGCCCTCAGACTTGACGGAAATGCCAGTCAACGTATCGGCCGACAATGCCGGGGCAGCCAGCGCAAACTGAGCCTGCGGCTGGTCTACCGTACCGCTCAAGGTCAAGTTAAGAGTGGCCGCGCCCTTTAACGGCAATTCGACATAAGGCTGCGCCGCAACATTCTCTGTCCTGGCCGACAACTGCCCACTCAATTGATCGCGTGCGCCAATGGCGATCGTCCCGCTGGCTTCTATCCCGCTCAACATGGCCTTATCGATATTTACAAAGTTCTGCCCGCCGCTTGCCTGTCTAACCCGCACATTGCCAGCAATTGGATACACACCTTCCGCCGCAGGTTTATTGCCCACGAGTCGAATGTTTGCGTCCCCAGTTGCTGTCGCGAAATTCAAGGCCACCCACTGTACCCGGACATTGCCACTCGCCGTGCTGGCCAATCCTGTGACGAATCCATTCAATCGCACGCTGTCAATTGTCCCCGCAAACGAACTCAATCCGCCGCCGAGGGCCACTTGTCCATCGCCATTCAAATTGCCCAATGGAGACTTCACATTCAGTCCCTTAGTCACCACCATCTTTCGCTGCCAGTCGTAAGAGAAATCTCCGGCCAAATCAATATTCCGGTATTTCTGCCATGAGCCGTCCCGAGCGATCAAGCTAGCACTCACTTCGGGCGAAGTAGCAGTGCCTCGAATCAAAACATCTGCTTCGACCCGCCCGCCTGCGTCGGCAAGAAACCTATCCACTTCCCCTGAAATTCTGAATTTTCCGTCCAGGCCCAACTTCTCAAAATCCAAGACATTCAGCGATCCGTCCAGAGAGACACTTGTCGTTCGCAAAGCTACGCGCTGAAGCTTTGCATCCTTCTTGCCCGCATCGAGCGTTGCTTGAAACGATTGGATGGCATAAATCCTTTCGCCGTATTCCGCCAGCCCATCTTTCCCGGTTGAAAATTCCACCCGATGCCGCTTGGTTAAACTGCTGCCC
>JBKJUN010000864.1:0-4400 GCA_046590555.1 Bryobacter sp.
CGGCGCGAGGAGTTTCTGCGCGCGGAGGCGGAGGAGGAGCCGAGACGCTGAGTGTGACGCTACGCTCAGTGGTGCCACCGGGGCCAGTCGCGGTGAGGCGATAAGTGGTTGTTGAGGCTGGGCTGACCGAGCGGCTACCCGAACTTTGTACCGTGCCGATGCCCGAGATGCTGACGGAGTCTGCATTCTCGATAGCCCAAGCTAGTGTTGCGCTCTGGCCGGCCGTGATCGAGCCAGGCTCTACCGTAAAGGAACGGATGGCCGGTGCTGGTTTGGCTACCGGCGCGGCAACTTCCGCAGGCGGCGGTGGTGGTGGTGGTGTGGCGGCTGGGGCCTTTTTCTTACAGCCAACCGCAAATAGAGACAGAGTGAGAGCGAGCAGCGCGACGCTCAGATTTTTACGCGACATGAATTGTAAAACCTCCAAAGTTCAACAGGCAGCGATTGAGACTTCTAAAGCAAAAACTAGTGTGTCCAGACAGGCATCTCGTTGCGTCCCACGGTAGTGAGAGGCCGGACTTGGGTTCCGTCGGCAAGCATGGTCCAGATCTGTGGAGAGCCGCTGCGGGTTGAACAGAACGCGATGTGCAAACCATCCGGACCCCAGACGGGGTTCAGGTTGCGGCCTGCGCCATGCGTTAACTGTGTCAATTCGCGTTTTGCGACATCCATCATGAATATATTAAAATTTCCCGGCTCAAAACCACGTGTCCATGAAAAAGCGATAATTTTTCCATTTGGGTTCCACGCGGGATTGGCCGCTTGCCCCGTGCCGTCAGTGAGCCGTTCAATATCAGACCCACTCATATTCATTCTATAGACTTGTGCGGGCCCGGATCTACCTGAAACGAAAACAACTTCAGAAGAATTTTGCGGGTTGACCTTGGGTTCGGTCTCGACCGCTCGGGCGGTGGTGATCCTGGTGAGGTTCGATCCGTCGGGGTTGGCGCTGAAAATATTCTGATAACCACCACCAATTTTGGTTGCCAGAAGAATTAATTTTCCGTCAGGAGTGAAGTCAGGGGAAGCGACGATGCTCGAGACCGGGTTGACAAAGGTGAGGCGGCGGGCAGAATCTGCCGTCATCACCGTAATGCCCGGATTGCCTTGCAGGAAGCTGGTGAAGGCAATTTTAGAATTGTCTCGACTCAAGGCTGGGGTGGTGCAGATGCTGTTGTATCGGGTGACCGTCTTTTGGTTTGAGCCGTCGTAATCCATCGACCAAATTTCTTTGGCGCCACTGCGGTTGGAGACGAAGTAGATCTTGGAGCCGAGCAGGGATTTGGCACCGAATTTAGCGAGGATGTCGGCAGCGAATTCGCGGGCGATCTTTTTGGCTCCAGCTTCGTCGATGGAGCCGAAGTAAATTTTGCCAAACATCTGAGCGTTGGTCAGGTCTGGCTGATTGACGTCATAAAGCCAGCCGAAGAGAACCAGCTGGTTGTTCTGGATCGCGGTGTAACCCATGGCGAGATAGTTGGCTTTGACGACCGGCCCAGACCAATCGGTAAACCAGGGGCCGGCGCTGCGGCCACCAACTGGGGCCTTCCAATCGTTCGGCTGCTGGGGTACCTGAAGCGGGTAGAAACTCTTGGGGGCCATCTTGAATAGACCGGCGCTCGAGATCTCGTCGAAGAGGGTGAGGTTGAAGATCTGCATCCAGGGCTGGGCGTCGCCCGAACCCCGAAAGTCTGGAACGGCGATTGTTGGCTGTTGGCCACCAGATATACGGCTGATGATGTCGGCACTCTGCTGGCCGAATGCAGCAGGGGTCAGGCAGGTGAGTAGTGCGGAACGTCGATTCATTGTGTGGAGTTACCTTTTGAGTTCAAACCAAAATTCTATGTTCGCAGAGTTACGTTCAAAGCCAGCCGGAAGTGGCGGCATGGGATTGGAATCGTAGATAGCGCGTTGGGCGGATTGGTCGAGCGCGTAGTTACCGGAGGATTGGACAATCTTGATGTTAGATATGTTTCCATCTTTGGCGATTGTGAAGGTAAGAATCGCGACAGGGGCGGTTCGGAGGCGCGAATCCACGTCCTTGGTGCTCCAGCGTTGGGCGACGCGCTCGCGGATCAGCTTCTCATACCAGCCGAAGCGGTTGCCGAAGGGTGAGGAAGCGCTTGTGCCGACCCCGCCCGAGCCCTGTACGCCAATCATCGGCGAGACGGCGGCCTGTCCAAGATTGGATGTGACCTGGTTAGGAACAACCGGATCTTCGCGATATTTCTGATTGGAGGCGATGACTTCCTGTTTTGTCTTTTTGTCGCGCTTCTTGAGCGGGATCGCGTCTGGGTCTTCGGGTTTCTCGGCGGGTTTCTTTTCGGTCTTTTCGGGTGGAGCGACGAGAGACTCAGTATCGTTGGCGACCCGATTGATGCGACCGTCGCGTCTCGGAATCGGAATCTGGGCGACGGCTGAAACGCCTGCTGAGGCTCCTAGCGAATTCGGGTCACCGAATTTGTCGCGTACGCGGTTACTCCAATACTGATAGCCGATCAGAATAGCGATCACCCCGATGTGGAGGATGGCCGAGTGGCGGAAGCCATGTGGGCTAGCGGCGGCGTTGGCGGCTGTCATCGGTTTGGGTAACGAGGCGGACGCCAATTTTGGCATCTGTAAGTTCAGCGACCACCTTGGCAATGGGGTCGTAGGTCGTTGCTTTGTCAGCGCGAATGTAGACGAGGTTTTCTTTGGCCTTCTTATTGGCCTTCACCGTGGCCGCAAGTTCATTGATGTTGACGGGCTTGTCGTTGAAGTAAAGCTCACCGGTCTTGGTGATGTTTACAACGTTCAAATCCTGGGCGGAGGCCTTTTCGGTCTTCACCTTGGGTACTTCGATTTCGAGGCCAAACTGCATGGCCTGGGCGGTGAGCATGAAGATGATCAGCAAGACGAGTACGACGTCAACCAGCGGGACGACGTTCATCTCCGATAGCGTGGTACCGCCGTAGCGGCGGTTGCGACGCGAGCCTGAACTGCTGTCGATAGAAAATCCCATAAGTGCCTAGCCTTCGAAGCTACGCTCCACCAGATTCATGAATTCGAGGGCGAAGTCTTCCATGCGGTTGCCGATGTCTTTGATCTGTCCGCCCAGATAGTTATAGGCGACAGCGGCGGGGATGGCTGCGGCAAGGCCTGCACCAGTGGCAATGAGGGCTTCGGCGATGCCTGGGCCCACAGTACGCAGGCTGACGCTGGCTGACATCGAGAGGGCTTCGAATGCCCCGATGATGCCCCAGACGGTTCCGAAAAGACCAATGAAGGGGGTGACCGAGGCAATGGTCGCCAGCCAGTTCATATTGTGTTCGAGCTTCTGGATCTCTTCGCTGATTCCTAATTGGAGGTTGCGCTCAATCATGGGCTTGTTACGGATTTGATTTCGCCCACGGGCCTGGCGTTCCACTTCGGCGTAGCCAAAATCGAAGACAACCACCATGGGGGCGGTAGCGTTCTGTTCGGCTGCGGCAGCAATCGTGTCGAAGCCGGTCGATTTGCGGAAGGCGCGCAGAAAGGCCTTGTTGGCAGCTGTGGCTTTTCTGAGCAGGCCAAACTTCGCAAAGATAATCGACCAACTGAGTAAAGAAGAACCGATCAGAAGTAACAAGACTGCAAAGGGGATCGGCTTTGCCGGGTCAAATAGTTCGCCCAGTTTGAGCTGAAGTAGGAAGGCAATCATTATCAAATTACATTATGGACGCCAAAGACGGCCCACTGCCAGTAAAATCAAGCTGATGCTCGTCGAATTGCTGGTCGAGAACTTTGCGGTGGCTGATCGTGTGCGGGTGCGCCTGCACGCGGGACTGAATGTATTGTCTGGTGAGACAGGGAGCGGTAAGAGTCTTATCGTGGATTCGCTGGGCCTCTTGTTTGGAGGCAGAGCCAGTGCAGAAGTGGTGCGCAGCGGGGCCGAGAGGGCGCGGATCGCCGGGATCTTTGAAGCTGTGCGGACCCCGGAACTGGTTACGATGCTTGAGGGGGCGGGCCTTGAGATGGAAGACGGGGAGTTGCTGGTGGAGCGCGAGATTCTGTCCAGCGGCAAGAGCCGGGCTTTTGTTGGGTCACGCGCGGTTTCTGCCGGATTTCTTAAAGAGCTACAGCCTTTTCTCGGGGATATTCATGGCCAACACGATCAACAGCGGTTGTTTAGCGCAGTAGAGCAGCGGGCGATGCTCGATGAATTTGCCGGCAATGAAGCGGTGCTTGAGAAGGTGGGTGGGTTGTGGAATGCGTTGCGGGCGGCAGAAGGGGAGTTGCGGCAACTGGAAGAACGCGAGCAGGAAATGTTGCGGCAGCGGGATGTGTGGAGCTTTCAGAAGCAGGAGATTGAAGCAGCCGACTTGAAGCCGGGAGAGGATCTTTCGCTCGATCAGGAATTGCGGGTGCTGGCTAATGTCGTG
>JBKJUN010000892.1:0-16092 GCA_046590555.1 Bryobacter sp.
CCAATAGGTGCCCCAAAGACTGGTGCCTGATTCGGTTCTGGATGCAGCGTACTGCTGCAGTGTCCAGAAACTGGTATTGTCGACCGGGTCGACGAGAGTGGTGGAGTAATCTCCCCACCTGTTGCTGAGCAGACCCTTGGTGAAGCTATCTTCGCCCGCCTTTAATCTTCCATCGAAATAGAGTGCGCCCGGGGGATCGGTGGCCTTTCGAGTCGCAAAGAAGCTGCCTGCATACTCGGTCTTGTTAAATCTGTTGTACCCGATAAAGATGTCGTTGTTGCGATTCACTGCGATGGAAGGAAATCCATAAAAATTAGCCCCAGAAACGTCATCAATGCGAACACGCTCGGCGATTGTAGGGTCGCCTACATCAGGCCAGTTGAATCTGTAGTATTGGACAACGGGACGGTATTCCTGAGCAAATCGAAGCATCAATGAATTGACACACCAAACACTGGTTGATTTGGCCACACAATTTTGGATCGTTGCATCGCCCGCATTAATTCGTAGATCTGTACCCAATTGAGGCATGCGTTCGCCACTATTGAATAGTCCTATTTCTCCGGCATTGGCCGATGCAATTGGTCCAACACTAATTTCGTTCTGTGAGGTAATACGAACAGCCCTGAAGACGATGGCATAGGATCCACTTGAAATGAAATAGGAGTTATTGACGAAGTAAACACGGTCCCGATTGGGATCTGCGTCAGCAGCCGGTGCATTCGTACCCAGGAAATCTTCAAAGGTTTTGAAATTGAGGGCTTCTGTCGCGGACAAAACATTGGCAAGAGGCATGACATAGTTGAGAGTCTTCTCATAGAAGATATCTTTGTAGACATCAACACTAATGGCGAGAGATCTTCCGGCAATCGCCATGATGGGGAAATCAAAGTCTCTACCGATTGCACCGGGAGAAATACGGGTCATTCGCCATTCGCCCAAAGGATCTGAAGTAGTTGAGCGAGCAATCAACATCCCCGAAGTCGATTCACCTGAATCGGCCAGAATAATCATAATAAATCGCTTTGCATTAGAATCCCAAGCAACTCTTGGATCCGTTAGAAAGCTCTTGAATGGGCCGAGTGGAGCCCAGAATCGAGCATTGCTTAAGGTTCTCAAGGCCATTCCTTTTCGATCCTGGATTCTGAATTCAGTATTCAATGCGGTCAAAATATGGTCTGAGCTAAGTGCTCCAGCCAGATCCGGCGGATTGGCCGTGTTGTCGTCTGCCAGTGCGATGAAGCCTTCTAGCTGGTGCGGCGGAGCCGGCAGGACCGATGCGCTCTTTGTTTCGTCCTTTGCGGACCGCTCTCCTTGACTCATGATCGGAGAGGAGAAGAGACCCAGGCTACCAATTTCCTTAATAGGCTTCTGCTTCGCAGGCTGCCAAAGCCTAAGGCTGCGGACTCGCTGAAGATTTTGCGGGGCACCGAAAAGGCTATCCAATTCGATCGCCTCTCGAACATTCTGAGTTTTCCATTCTTCAGATACTCCAATTCCAATACTTTCCAATCTAGTTTGGGAGAAGCCAATTGTTGCGAAGAATGCCAAGGCAATAGAACACAATATGTATAAATCAAAATACTTCTTTGAGAGCATATTTAGAGGGAGGATAACTCACTTTTCACCCTCCTGTCGAATCATCTTTGCCTGTGACATAATATCGTAGCTATGACTCCTGAATTCATCAAGGCCCTATCGGGCGTTTTCCTTCAAGGTCTCCAATCGGAGTTCCCTGTAACCAGCAAGGTACTTGCAGCGGTTCCTGATCAAAACCAGGATTACCGCCCTGACGCAAAATCGAAAACAGCTATGGAATTGGCGTGGCACATCGCATCGGTCGACGTATGGTTTATAGATTGCATCGTCGGCCACAGCTTTGCCTTGCCGCAACGCGAGATGCCTGCAGGTGCAAAAACAGGTGCAGATCTGGCGGCATGGTACGACAAGGAAATTGCCGCAGGCATCCCTCGCATCGAAGCGATGACCGCAGAACAATTGGCAACGTCGCTGGATTTTTATGGCATGTTCAATATGCCTGCTGCAATGTATCTGCAGTTCTTTAACAACCACATGATTCACCACCGAGGACAGTTGTCAACTTATCTGCGCGCCATGGGCGGCAAGTGCCCATCAATCTATGGCGGCAGTGCTGATGAACCGATGGGTGCCTAACGGCGACCGCGGACCCGGTAGTCTTCTACGTTCGGCATCTGTACGACTTTACACATCTCATTGAGACGGCTCCATGCCCGCACTCCAATGCGGTCACTTAGCGAATCTTTCGCTTTGTTTGACTCCTGGCCAGGTGCGGGCAAATTTGTTGTTACGATCACCGGTTTGTGGTGGTTGCAGCGATGTGTGATGATCGAGGCGACAGTGTCTTCAACCCAATCGGTGACGCGGTGTGCGCCGAGATCGTCGAGCAGAAGGATTTCGCAATCGAGGGCAAGACGATAGGCTTCTTTGTCCATCGAGCCGCTTGAGCGGTCGTAGCCACTTCGGATCCTGTCGAGGAGAGTTTGGTAGTCGAAGAAGACCCCTTCAAAGCCGCGCTGGATCAGAGCGTTCAGGGCAGCGACAGCCAAGTGCGTTTTGCCTACGCCTGTTTCGCCAATGAAGAGCAGGCCAGATTTATCTACGGCAGGATATTCGCGGACGAACGTCCGCACGGTGAGCATCACGCCCGCAAGGCCGCGATGAGCGATTGGATTGTCCTTGGGGAGTGAGAAGTTTTCGGTTGAAGCGTTAGCATAGAGCGGCGGAATTCCGCTGCGGGAGGCAAATCGTTCGGCGCGGGTTTCTTCGTCGCAGGTGCAACGATTGACAACTTCGACTTCATCGACAGTCTTGAAGATCCAGCCTGTGCCTCCACAGCGAAGGCAAGTCTCAACTGGCATCGGATTCCACCACAGCCAGAACCTGATTGGCGGTTACAGTTGCACCTTCAACAGCTTGAACCTGCTTGATGACACCGGCGATCGGGCTCTTCAATTCGTTCTGCATTTTCATTGCTTCTACTACTACCAGGCCTTGACCTGATTCCACTTTATCGCCAAGAGCGACGAGCACACGGATTACTTTGCCAGGCATTGGTGTTGCGACTTTGGCGATTCCACTTGCAGCCTTCCCTGCCCCAGTGCCGCTCCAAGCCCTAGGGTCAACAATCGTGACCGTGGTTTGTCGACCGCGCAGGGTGACGACGAAAGAATCGCCATCGCTGTCGACACGCAATTCACGCTGGCGCCGGCCGTCGAGATGGCTGAAGACGGTCCGCTCTACCTTGACAATACTCATCCCTTCCACTTCGATCTCGCTGTTGGTTCCACTCTCTCTATTTTCCTACCCTTTGCGGCCAGTTCGGCGGCATTTCTTGCGGCTGCCAGATCTTCAGCCGAGAAGACGTGCTTCTTGCGCCGGAGGAACCACTCGTCGAGGAAGCCCGTGTGGAGATCGCCGGCTTGAAATGCAGGATCGGCGAGGACATCCAAGAAGAACTCGATGTTGGTGCGAATGCCGCCGATGTGCGTCTCTTCGAGTGCGCGCTCGAGGCGGGCGATGGCGTCTTGACGAGTCTCAGCCCAGGCGATCAGTTTGATCAAAAGCGGATCGTATTCGAGCGGAACGCTCCAACCTTCGTAGACGCCGCTATCGAGTCTTACACCGGGGCCACCCGGCAAGGACAAAGAGGTGATCTCACCAGGGCTGGGAAGAAAGCCCTGATCGGGGTCTTCGGCGTAGAGACGGCATTCCATGGCCCAACCGCGGATCGAGACTTCGTCCTGCTTGATTGTCAGGTGCTCGCCGGCTGCGATTCTGAGTTGCCACTTCACCAAATCGATGCCCGTAATGCACTCGGTGACAGGATGCTCTACCTGAAGCCTGGTGTTCATTTCCAGGAAGTAGAAGCGACCTGTTTCGTCGGCGAGGAATTCCACTGTCCCTGCATTGAAATAGCCAGCAGCGAGGGCTGCGGCTACGGCGGCTTCTCCCATTTTCTGGCGCAGTTCAGGATGTTTGGCGATGAAGGGAGAGGGCGCTTCTTCGATTACCTTCTGGTGACGGCGCTGAACGGAACACTCACGCTCGCCCAGATAAATCATGTTGCCAAATTGATCCCCAAGTAGCTGGATCTCGATGTGACGCGGACGGACGATGAACTTTTCGATGTAGACGTCGGCATTGCGGAAGGAGCGCTCTGCTTCGCTTGAAGCATCACGGAAGGCGGCTTCGATGTCTTCTTCACGTTCGACGCGACGCATGCCTTTGCCGCCACCGCCAGCGGCTGCCTTCAGGATGACCGGGTAGCCGATTTCACGAGCAATGCGCTTGGCTTCGTCTGCACTTTTGAGCGCTTCTTCAGTGCCTGGAGGAATTGGTGTGCCGGCTTTTTTGGCTAATGCTCGAGCGGAAGTTTTTGAGCCAAGCTTTTCGATTGCTGAGGCCGGCGGACCGATGAAGACTAAACCCGAGGCAGCACAGAGAGAGGCAAAATCTGCATTTTCGCTTAAGAAACCGTAGCCGGGATGAATTGCTTCTGCGCCGCAAGAGATTGCGGCAGCAACGATCTTGTCGCCCCTGAGATAAGTTTCGCTCGAGGCTGAACCGCCGAGAGGGATGGCTTCGTCTGCCATCCGCACATGCAAAGCGTTGCGGTCTACATCGCTGTAGACCGCAACACTTCGAATCTTCATTTCGCGGAGCGCCCGCATTACCCTAACCGCGATCTCGCCGCGATTGGCTACCAATACCTTACGAAACACGCTCCCTAATGTAGCAAGGCTTTCACTGTACTTCTTCAACTCTCAAGACTTGTTCGAGTTTTCGAAGATCCTGAAGCTTGCCTGCCGAGATCGAACCGTTGAGAAACCTCGCCCCGACAGCGGCTGGGTCGGCGATAAAGCCGAGTTCCTTCAGCTTTTGAAGTAATGAGACCGAGACCTCTCGCAATAGCAACCGAATTCTAATTCTCGCTTCCTCAACCTTCAATTCTTGCTTTGAGGATTTATACAATTCCAGAATCCTTGAAGCCGCAGGCATCGCTTGTGCCATGTTTACTTGCGAAGATCTCATTGCAGTATCGGCGACTACGACAAGGCCCTCGGGCATTTCAACTGGAACTTCGATTCGTCTTGACTGTCCGCCTTCATTCACCACACGCTCTTCCACTGCGTAGTAGCTGGTGAAGGTGGTCATGAGACCGTAGCTGAGGCCAAGTTGAGTGATGGCTTCTCGATTCTCAGTTTCGTTGATCGAGAGCGCATCGATCTTGCGACGTGCCCAGATGGAGGGAATCGCTGAGTTCTCTTTCTGCTGGGCAGGCAGTTTGACCTCGATCTCACGTTCATAGCGGCGTGACCCAATACGTCCACGGATGCGGAGTTTCCCGGTTGCAACAGTGTCAAAGCGACCGCTGATGATGATGGGTTTGGCGCTGAAGAGATCAGGGATTCTGGAAGGGACGACGTCGTGCACAGGGAGGCCATTCCAGTCGATTTCGATGTCGGTGAGGAGAGGATTGCGGATACGTTCGTGAAAGCGTTTGGCGGCCGCGCTGCCGTCACTGTTGAGTGAGACGTATTCGACTTCGCCTCGGCCTGCTTCTGCCATCTTGTCGAGCAGGAAGCGGTTGACGCTGCTGCCGATGCCGAAGCTGAAGACGCGGGCGTTTGAGTGTTTGCGGATTTCAGCGATGATCTCGTTGTCGTTTCCAACATAACCATCAGTCATGAAACAAACGATGCGGACATGTTCCTGACTGTCGGTTCCGTCGAGTGCGGCGCGGATGGCTTTCATCATTTCGGTGCCGCCGCCGCTATTCTTGAATCTTAAGAATTGCTTAGCTTTCTCGACGTTTTCGGGGGTCGCAGAAACAGGTTTCGGCCAGAGAATCTCAGTATCTCCACTGAAGGTGATCAGGTTGAAAGTGTCCCTGGGATTGAGGCCATCGATTGCTTGCAGCATCGCCTCTTTTGCCTTGTCCAATGGGAAGCCGTGCATGGAGCCGGAGGTGTCGATGACGAAGACTAGTTCTTTGGGTGCGATGTTGGCGGCTTCAGATCTTACGGCAGGAGGATCGATCACAAAGCTGAAGTAGCCATCCTTGCCGGTTTTGTGCGTGAGCAAGGAAGGGGCAATCTCTCGCGAGGCTACACGGTACTTGAGCAGAAAGTCTTTGTTGGGAATCTCGCGGGCCTGGCTGAGATTCACTTCTTCGAACCATTGGTTGAAGCGCTTTTGAGTGATGGCGTGGCTTTCACTTGTGACGGTGCCAAGGGGCGTGCCCATACCAAGCTTTACCTGAATGCTGATGTCATGCCCAGCTCTTGTGCCCTTGGCGGCAATGGGCGGATTGACGGTGCCTTGTTGACCCGCCATTGATTTCGGAAAGTAGCGAGGACCGACAAGCATCGGAAAGACGAATTCGTAGGTGCCAGCTTCGTAAGGGACCAACTCGACATAGTGAATCTCAACTGAGACTCTGGCACCCGGGGTGATGTTGGCCAGGGACTGCTGGAAGACATTTGGCCTTTGTTGAATTAAGAGCGCAGCCGTTTGACCCCGGCGACGGGCTTCGTCATAGGCCTTTTGGGCGTCTTCGCGCTTGGCGATTTTACCCTTTACGACGCGATCGTTTACTTGCATGGTGTAGCCGTTTACCGCCGCCATCACTGGGAGCGGGAAGTTGTAAACTGCCTCGATTGTTTCCAAGGATTCGTTGACGAATTCCTGACGGAGCACTACTGTAGCCAGCGGGCCGCTGACCTCGGCCTTGACATCAGTGTGCTTCAAAGGACATTCGATCATCCGCCCATCGGGCAGCCTTCGGATCAATACCCCCGACCCGCTTTCAGTATGCGTAGCGGCTGAAGCAGCCACTACGCCAAACGCCATCAATAGATTCCAGAGTTTCATACACTCTCCTTTCATGGGGAGAATGCCGTGAGCGTGGAAGGACTTTCAAAAAAAGTTGATGGAGTTTCTGAGATAGGCTAGACACGATGAATGTCTTCGTTCTTTTGCTCATGGCTCAACATTTTGAGCCGACCACACTCGCTACAGACCTTCGGGGTGGATATCAGGTACTGGCTGTGGATCTGAACCGGGACGGACGTCCGGATTTGATTGGGCTTGCCCAAGGGATGACGCACCTGGACTGGTTTGAGAACCCTGGCGCGGCCGGAAAGGAATGGAAGCGACATGTTTTGGCGACTGGGTTGAATCAGCCGATTAATGTGGCCGCGATGGATATTGATGGGGACGGCATTCCAGAATTGCTTCTTGCTCATGAGTTTTCGAGCACGCCGCAGAAATCGAAGGGCACTGTATCGTTGCTCACCCATGATGGATCGTCTGACAGGCCTTGGATCCGCAAAGACATTGACGCTATTCCTACTTCCCATCGTTTGAAGGTTGCCAATGGTGCATTTATCAACGCTCCGCTTGCTGACCCGAAAACGACGCCTCCCGATTACCGGGGCAAGATTCCGCTTACTGCGTATCCCGGGAAGACGTTGAAGCCGACACTGCTCAATGATGAGGATTCAGGTGTGATGCACGGGTTGCATGTGGATGACTTTAATGGCGACGGCCGGATGGACATTCTTACCGCGAGCTTCAACGGGATCGCTTTGCTTGAGGCGCAAAAAGATGGCAGCTATAAGCGGCGTATTCTGCACGCAGCCAATGGGCAGCCCTGGCCGAAGTCCGGGTCGAGCGATGTGACTGTTGCGAGGGCGGCGGGCAAGAAGTTTCTCGCGACGATTGATCCATGGCATGGACATGAGTTTGTAATTTATACACCAAAGGGCAAGGGGTATGAACGCAAGGTAATGGAATCGAAGCTGGATCAGGGACACACAGTTTTAGCTGTGGATCTGGATGGCGATGGCAATGATGAAGTTGTTTATGGATCGCGTATGGGCGAGGTGACGCTTCGCTATGTTCGCTATGACAAAAAGGCAAAGGAGTGGAAGATCATTCCGATTCTGGACGGAAAGATTGCAACAAGTTCGTGCGTTACAGCCGACTTCAATGCGGATCGAAGGCCGGATATTGCCTGCATTGGTGGCACGACACAGAACCTGATCGTATTTGAGAACAAGCCCTGATTACTGCTGCTGTTGCTGCTGTTGCTGTTGGACCAAGGCGTCGTCGAGGGTTGCGATGCGTTCACCGAAAACTGGTGGATTGGCATTGAAGAGAAGCTCTTTGGTTGGATCTTCCATGGTGGGGGCATCTGATTTTGTGACGCGGACGAGAACGTCAAGGTCGCTTTGTGCATCGCCGCGGAAGGTGCCTCGAGTAGGTGGCACGTCGGCATAGTCGCGGCCTAAAGCTGTGCGGATATGACGCTCTCCGGCAAGCAGGTTGTTGGTTGGATCGACGCCGACCCAGCCGAGGCCCGGGAGCATGGCTTCTACCCAGGCGTGAGTGGCTCCATCGACGGACCGGTCTTGATTCTTCTCGATATGGAAGAGGTAACCCGACACGTAACGGGCCGGGATTCTGAGGCCTCTTAAAAGAGCGATCATGATGTGGGAGAAATCCTGGCAGACACCCTTACGGTCTGCGAGGGCGTGATCGATGGGGGAGTTCACCTGCGTGTGCTTGGGGGCATAGTCGAAGGCGTTGTAAATCGCTTGATTCAATTCGAGCAGGAGAGATAGCGGATCTTCGCGGCGGTAGGCTTTTAGATCCTGAGCGAGTCTATGGAGAAGTTCACTGGGCTCGGTGAAGTCACTCGGCATCAAGAATTCCCAGTAATCTTCAGATTGAAGAATCCGGTCTAGTTCGTCCCAAGCGTGAACCGGAAGAAAGCCGGGCAATTGGTCTGGATCGAAAGTTTCAACTGTGGCTTCTGTGGTGATGAGCAACTGGGTGTGCTTGGCAGCAACGCTGAAATGGTGGACGTAATTTCCAAGGTGGTCGCGGTACTGCAGGACCCTGGCCTTGGGATTGACCTTTACGAAGTAGCTGAGGCAGCGTTGACGGCCCTCGCTTCTGGGCTGCATTCGAAGCTCCATGATGCTCTCACTCACGGGCGAGTCGTAGCGGAAACGGGTTTGGTGTTGGATCGAATAGTACATTAGGCGTGAAGTGAGGTCTCGATCGGGTAATCAATATAGGCTTGGTGGATTGCCGAATGCATTTGGGCGCATTGGCGGATAACGTTGTCTAGAGACAAGTGCAGACCGCTGGAAAGAATTTCTTCCACGCTTGAATAAAGCAACGTGGCAACGAGCCGGCCAGCGAGGCGTTCGACTTTGCCTCGTTCACCTCGAGAGGACATCTCAGGCAGTGCGGAGATAGACTCTTCCAGGCGTCTGACGCTAAACAAAATCGAGTGAGGATGCTGCGGATTCAGCAGGAGGAATTCAACGATATTGTCGGCGGAAAATTCAGCCGTGTTCTTTTTGAGGTAGGCTTCGAAGGCGTTACAACTGCGGAGGAGCGCGAGTAATTCCAGATGCTCGATGTCGGCATCACCACAAAGTTCGGCGGCGTGAACTTTGAGCATCGTCGAGGTGTTGGCCGCTCGCTCGATGTGACGACCGATTTGGAGGAACCACCATTCTTCACCATGAGACATGGTGGCATCCGTTTCACCCTTGAAGAGACTGATGTTACGGCGAACTTCGTTGAGGAATTCAAGTGGTAATTCCTGTTCGAGGTCGTCGGCGTCGTAACGTTTGACGAAGTGATAGAGAGCGTTAAGTTCGCTCCACATTTCGCTGGAAATTTGCTCGCGAACCTGACGGGCGTTTTCGCGGGCATTCATAACGCAGCTGATGATGGAGGTCTTGACGCGCGGATCAAATATCAGCGCATGTTCGAGAGCTGGAACACTGATCTTGCCATCAAGCTTCAGCGGTTCGCCGAGGCTCAAGTTGATGCGACGCAGTTGACGCTCTACGGCCTGTGGCTTTTGTTCGAGCATCAACTGGATATTAGCGTCGAGCAAACGAGTGGTGTGCTCGGCTCGCTCCAGATATCGTGCCATCCAATACAAACTATCGGCAACTCGAGATAACATACCGGTTCCCCTAAGATTCGTCGACGACCCAAGTATCCTTGCTGCCGCCTCCCTGTGAACTATTCACAACGAGCGAGCCCTTGCGGAGAGCTACACGAGTTAGACCGCCCGGCACAATAGTGATCTTGTCGCCGTACAGAATGTAAGGCCGGAGATCTACGTGTCGAGAGTCGAATTCGCCTTCCACAAAACATGGTGCTCTTGAGAGCATCAGGGTTGGCTGGCCGATGTAGTTACGCGGGTCAGCCAGGATCTTGAGACGGAATTCTTCGATCTCAGCCTTGGATGCATGCGGGCCAATCAGCATCCCGTAGCCACCGCTTTCGCCAACCGCCTTGACCACCATCTTTTCAAGGTTGTCGAGAACATATTGACGGGGCCCTTCTTCTGCAAGGATGTAAGTTTCAACGTTGGGGAGGATTGCGTCCTGCCCAAGATAATATTTGATGATCTTCGGGACGTAGGCGTAGAGGGCCTTGTCGTCGGCGATTCCGGTGCCGATCGCATTCGCGAGCGTGACGTTACCGGCGCGGTATGCGTTGAAGAGACCTGGGACGCCGAGGATCGAATCGTTACGGAAGGCGAGTGGGTCGATGAAGTCGTCGTCGATGCGGCGGTAGATTACGTCGACACGCGTGAGGCCAGAGGTGGTGCGCATGTAAACGATGTTGTCGTGGACGATGAGATCACGGCCTTCAACGAGTTCGATACCCATCTGGCGGGCGAGGAAGGTGTGCTCGAAATAGGCGCTGTTGAAGACGCCAGGGGTGAGAAGAACGATAGTGGGTTCATCACGGCCTTCAGGCGCGAGTGCGTTGAGGCTTTGCAGCAAGGCCTGCGGGTAGCCTTCGATCGGCATTACACCGCTTTGACGGAAGACCTTGGGGAAAATACGCTTCATGACCTGTCGGCCGGTGAGCATGTAGCTGACACCGGAAGGCACGCGTAGATTATCTTCGAGAACCATGAACTGGCCATCGAGATCTCGAATGAGGTCAGTGCCAGTTACTGCTATGTAGACGCCTTTGGGGACCCTGAGGCCGCGCATCTGGCGGCGGAAGTATTTGCAGGTGTAGACGAGCTCTCGTGGTACAACACCGTCGTTGAGGATGCGACCGCCGTGGTAGATATCCTGCAGAAAAAGGTTGAGGGCGGTGATGCGCTGGGTAAGACCAGCTTCTATGTGATCCCATTCCTTGCGTGTGACGATGCGGGGCAGAAGGTCATGGGGGAAGATCCTCTCGGTGCCTTCTTCTTTGCCGTAAACGGTAAAGGTGATGCCCTGATTGAGGAAGATCAGGTCACTTTCCTGCTTGGCTCGTTTGAGCTCGCCGGACGGCGATTCCTGAAGCATGTCAAAGAGAGGAGCGTAATGAGGCCGGACGGTGCCATTCGAATCGAACATCTCATCGAAGGCGCCGTCCAGCTCGTAGTTATCGAAGGGGGAACTCAGTTGTGGCAAGGTTTTATTTCATCGATGCGGAGACTTTTTCAACTTCTGAAAGCACGCGGATCAGATTCCCATGATAGATCTTGGTGATCATTTGTGGGGTGTAGCCTTTTTCGAGCAATGCGCGGGTCAGATTGGGGAACTTGCTGGTGTCGTCGAGGCCAACGGGCGTGCAACTGATGCCGTCGAAATCGCTGCCGATTGCCACGTGATCTACGCCGACAAGCTTGACTACGTGATCGATGTGATCCACGACATCTTTGAGGGTGGCACGTGTAGTTTCACCGCGATATTTGGTCATGAGTTCGCGGAACTGCTTCATGGCTTCCTGTTGGTCTTTCACTTCGGCCATGATGCGATCGCGTTCTTTGACGACTTCGGGGCGGTTCATCGGATTGGCGTCTTTGGCCTTTTGGCTGAGGAAGTCGCATGAGAAATTGATTCCCATGATGCCACCTTTTTTGGCGAGGGCTTTGATCATGTCGTCGGTTAGGTTGCGGCCAGCGTCGCAGAGGATGCGGCAGCTTGAGTGGCTGGCGATGATAGGGGCTTTACTGGTTTCGATGACTGACCAGAAGGCGCCGTCGGAGATATGCGAGACGTCGACCATCATGCCGATACGGTTCATTTCGAGAACGATCGACTTGCCGAGATCATTGAGGCCGCCCCAGTGCTTGACCTTTGGGTTATTGATGTCGCCGGAGGAATCGCACCAGTTGTTGGTGTTGGCCCAGGTGAGAGTCATGTATCGCGTGCCTAGTTCGTAGAAGCGGCGAAGGAGACGAACATCGTCTTCAATGGCGTGGCCACCTTCGATGCCGATGAGGGCGCTCATCTTGCCGGCCTTCTTGTTGGCGAGGATGTCGGCGGAGCTTGCGGCCCAATTGAACTGAGCGGCGTTTTTCTTCCAGATATCTTCTTTGATTGAATCGATCAGACGGAGGGCCTGATGGGCGCTGGCGTTGGTTGTGACGTAGTTGGTTGGTACGAATGCGGCGAAGATTTGTCCGCCCATTCCGCCTTCCTTCATTCGGATTGCGTCGGTATGTTGGCCGGCACCGCGGAGGGAGAAGTCTTTGCCTGTGACGGTGATCATGGGGACGTCGTTATGAAGATCGACAAGGTAAGCTTCCTTGTGAATCTTCATCACTTCGGCGTCGGTCCAGGTTTTTTTGGTTTGTGTGTAGGAAATACAAAAGGAGCCCGCCAGCGCAAAGGCTGACAGGCTCCTCGTTAGTGTTGAGAGGTTCATTCGATTGGTTACCAGATGAGCTTGAGAGCCAACTGAATATTGCGGGGTTCGCCCTGGCCGAGGCCGGGAGCATCGGAGCCGTTACGAGTGTTGGTGATGAGGCCAAAACTGGTGGCGGCATTAAAGTTGGTGCCAGGGTTGGCGAAGTTTGCGCGGTTGAAGAGATTGAACACTTCAACACGGAATTCGGTCTTGATACGCTCAGTAATGGCAGTGCGCTTCAAGATGGAGAAATCGGTTGCAGCAAAGCCGGGGCCACGCAGAGCGTTGCGTCCGATGTTGCCAAAAGTGCCGACGGCTGGCAAGGCGAAGTTAGCTGCGCTGAAGTAACGTCGAGCACCACCCGGGACAGTGGGATCCTGAACGCCAACTGTGGGTGAACCAATGACATCGACGCGGTCTCGATTGTCGAAAGAGTTCGAACGATTCACGCCGGCAGTGATGTCGATCGGAGTGCCAGTGGTTGCCTGGAAGAGGCTACCAAACTGCCAGCCCTGAGTGAGCGGCTTCATGCGTTGGGTGAACTGCGGCAAGTCGTAAGCTACGTAGCCGGTGAAGATATGAGCAAGGTCGATAACACCGGGTCCATATTCATTACGGAGATTGTAGCTGTTGGCAGGCAAGGTGTTGCGAACGTTCGTTCCATTGTCCATCTGACGGCTCCAGGTGTAGTTTCCGTTCACCATGAGACCCTTCCAGCGGGTTACGCGGATCGAGGACTGCCAGGAATGATATTGAGAGTTGGCAATCGACTCCAGCATGTTGATGGCAGCGATGGTGGGGTAAGCGGAGTTAAAGGGACGCCGGGACTGGAGGTCGCCGGTGGTACCAGGAATCGGAGCGTTGATGTTTCTCAGCAGGCTGAGCTTGCGGCCGGTTGAGGCAACATAGCCAGTCTGGAAAATTGTTCCGTTACCCAACTGCTGCTGGATGTTGAGGTTGTAATTTTGAACGTAAGGCATGCGGAAGTCCTGGTTGATGCCGTAGGCGCCAAAGGGAGGACGAGGAGCAGCAGATCCGAAAATGGCCTGACCGGCAACAATCTGAGTAGGAGTACCAGTCAGATTGATATTAAAGACTGGCTCTGGCCCGCCGGGATTGGCATGAACGCCAGCAGCGCTGCCGTTGCCAGGGCTTGTATTGGCGACGATGAAGTTAAGCGGAGGAGTGTCATAGAACAATCCCCAGCTGCCGCGGACAACTGTCTTGCCAGTGCCAAAAGGCTGGTAGGCGAAGCCAAAGCGCGGAGCAAAGTTATTAAAGTCGTTCGGAAAGAGGCGCTCAATGTCCTTACCGGGGGTTACAAATCCACGACCGGGAATGAAGTTGGTGATCGTCTTGTCAATGTCGTGAAGGATACCGTTGAAGGTGTAGCGGACGCCGAAGTTCAGGTTCAAGCGGCGGTTCACCTGGAAGTTATCGTGGAACCATCCATCAATGCTGTTCTGGCGGTAGTCGCGTTGCAACTGACCACGGGTGATTGAAGCACCGTTATTGGAAGTGGTCAACATGGCTAGAAAATCCGCCATGCTGCGATCTTGTCCAGGCACTGACGCATCTGCGCGCCACGGGCCGGCCGAGCCATCCCACGTAAAGCTGCCACGCTTGTTGGTGTCGTAGAAGACGTCGAGTACGGCGCGGCGATATTCTCCGCCAAATTTCATTTGATGGCGGCCAACGGTGTAGCTGAGATTGTCGGTGATGTGACCAGTGGTGTCGATACGACCCAGCGGTTGTGTGTACCCAGCACCGGCAAAATTGGTGATGCGGAGAGTAGGTGTACCAATCAAGTTCGCCTCGGTAACACCGGTGTTGAAACCAAGACCGACTGGATTGAAGCTGGTGTCTTTGTCGTTGAATACTTGCAGAAAGTAGTTTGTGCCCAAAATCAGGTTATTGACCATTCGAGGAGAAAGAACCGAGTTTGCGACGACGCTAACATTGTGCATTCGGCTAGGGGCGACCTGAAAGTATTCCTGATAAGATCCACCGGAGGATGCAGATTGCTTGCCGGTGCCACCGTAGTAGCGAGTGGCAATCGAGTGCTTTTCGTTGATGTTGTAGTCGACCTTGACGATGCCGTTGTAGCTGTCGTAGTCGTTTTGATCACCAGCGACAAGGTTGTTGGGAGTTGCAGGAAGATTGTTATACCGGCTGGGCCACGCAGTCAAAACGCGCGAAGCCAGGGGGCTTTCTGGAATGCTGTAGCGACGCAGAAGTGCACGACCCTGTTCGACAAAGGCAGTGGAGGGGTGAGTGTCACGAAGACTGATGGCGGCGATGGCCTTTTGAGCTTCGCCCGTCATGAAGTAGAAAAGTTTGTTCTTGATTACCGGACCACCGAGGCTGAAGCCATACTGGTCGTTACGGACCACGCGTTTCTTCGAACCGGGAGCCTGGAAGGGGCTCAGCTCAGCAAGTGCTTCACGGCGATTAAAGTAGTAGGCGCTACCGTGCAATTGGTTAGTGCCGCTCTTGATGACTAGGTTCACGTTGGAGCCGCCGTTGCGGCCTTGTTCGGCACTGGCATTGGTTGCAATGGCGAACTGGTCGATCGCTTCTACCGGCAGCAATGTGCCAGCGATACCGGCGACACCGCCCTGATTTACAGCAGAAGTGTTGTGGAAGGCGTCATTGTTGTCGGCACCATCAATTTGATAGTTGTTGCCGGAAACGCGCATGCCGTTGACGCTGTTGTTTAGCGGATTGACGCCGGGTGCCAACTTCAGCATTTGACGGAAATCGCGACCGTTCATGGGCATGTCCTGCACCATCTGCGGATTGACGACATTGGAGAGAGTTGTTGAGGTGGTTTCGATTGCGGCGGCGACGGCGCTGATCTCGACGGTGGTGGCTTGACTGGAAACAGCAAGCTTAACTGGAAGATTTGTTACACGGCTGACGGCCACTTCTACCTTGTCGACCTTGGTCGTCTGGAATCCAGACTTGCTAAAAGTGAGGCTGTAGAAACCAAGCGGAAGATCGGGGAAATTGAAGTCACCACTGGCAGTGGAGACGCCATCACGAGAATAGCCCGTGGCGTCATTGATCAATTTGACAGTGGTATCCGGCACAGCAGCACCGGAAGCATCCACCACACTACCGGCAACCGAGCCCCGGAATGTTTGTCCAAAAACACTTGTTGCCAGCAGTAGCAACAAGGAAAGAAAAAGCGAAGTCCTTTGAGGTACTTTCACGAAAACCCCCTGAAACAGTTTAATTTGTAGATTTTGCCAGAGCAGAACAGGGCTCTTGAGCGAACATGGATTACGAGAAGGTTAACACTTCTGTAGATAAGACTCAAATTGAGTCTTTTGATAAGTCCAATCATCTCTTTGATTTGGGCCTGCCAAA
>JBKJUN010000916.1:0-6723 GCA_046590555.1 Bryobacter sp.
CTATTGAGTAGCGTCTTCTACGCACCGAACCGTCTTACGTTGTTCAGTGCAGAGTGTTAAAATCGGCAGTCTATGACAACACTTGAAGTAGCTGCTCAGTTTGTGGCTCTCTGCCGCGAACGCAAATTTCTCGATGCGGTCGAATCGTTTTACGCCGACGATGTGGTCAGTGTCGAGCCAATGGATTACCAGGGCACAGGGCGCGAGATGCATGGCAAGGAAGCCCTCAAGAACAAGAATGCCCTGTGGTTTGCAGAGAATGACGTCCACACCTCTTCCGTGACGGGCCCTTTTGTCAGTCCCGAACGATTTGCGGTCAGGTACTCCTTTGATTGGACCAGGAAGTCCTCGGGTGAACGGGTTGTTCTCGACGAAGTCGCCGTGTACACGGTGTCGAACGGCAAGATCAACCGCGAAGAATTCCTCTATTCTGATTTGCAAGTCAATGGAGCCAACCTGCCAATGCACCTATGGGGCGGCGCATAGAAAGCGACCATTCACCTGCCGGTGTCAAGATGCGATTGATCCTTGATAAAGTCATCATAAAGTCATCAGCCTGAACTGTCCCAGCGCATTTCTCAACTTTGCTCAGCAATTCCAGGCCTTTTGTCCTCCCAAATGCCGCAACCGACGCATCGGCAATCAATTACAACGAGTCAAAGTTCTGCTGTAAGCATTTAGAATCAATCACTTGCTGATGGCTACGGCCATCCCTGCCAAGCTCCAGATTTTTCAGAATTCCCATAGGGGCGCATCCACCTGCACCCAAGCCTAGCTATCCCACCCAATTCGCGTTAGCAGAAAAAATAAGCCTAAATTCCAAACAGAATCAACAAGATCCAAAAAACATGGCTCGGATGCACCCACCCCGACTGCTATCTTCTCAATCGGAGGGGCGCTCTTGCGCCCCTCTTATAATTTCTAATCACCAATGAGGATAACGATGTCCACACAAGCCCAAATCGATGCCAACAGGCAGAACGCGAAAATGTCCACCGGCCCCAAAACCGCCGAGGGCCGCGCCGCCTCGTCAGCCAACAGCACCCGTCACGGCCTCACCGCCAACCCAACCACCATCTTCGAAAACAATCCGTTCGAACGAAGCCAATACGACGCCCTCAAAGCAAAACTCCTCATGCAATGCCTCCCCGAAGGCGAGCTCGAACTCCAAACCTTCGAGCGCTACGTCTACGCTCTACACCAAGCCGACCGTGCCAGACAAATGGAAATCGACACCCAAAACCGTTGGCTAAACGAACCCACTAGCGACAAGCTCTTCACCCAAATGGAGCGCATCCTCAAACTAGGCACCGCCCAGGAGCGCCGCGCCGACAAAGCCCTCAGCGAACTCAAAAAGCTCCAAACCGACCGAATCCTCGCCATGGACATCCACACCGAACTTTATCTTCTCGACAAAAAGATGGACATCCCGGCCACCTTCCCCATGTTCGAAGTCCGTAAATCCGACCTCACCAAAACCAGCGCCGGCATCCTCGCCATCCGCCTCATGGCCCTCCTGCCAGAAGCCCGCGACATCATGGATAGCAGAACAAACCCAATCCAGGAACAAAACCCGATTTCTAGGGAAGACTTGCAACGTTTCCTTAAATCGGCCATGCCTTCCAGCAGGTGATTAAAATCAACAACTTGACCCTGTCACGCAAGGCGAGTGTGGCACGGCTTTGACACAGGCTAAAATAAAGCGCTAAACTAGTGAAGTTGACTTTTTTTATGAGGGAGACCCGAAACGTATGAAAACTTACGTACCCTCCGGAAAAGACGTCAGTCGCAATTGGCACATCATCGATGCGGAAGGCGCCACCCTTGGCCGCCTGGCTACCAAAGCCGCTCGCATTCTGATGGGCAAACACAAAACGACCTATACGCCTTATCTGGATCAAGGCGATCACGTGATCGTCATTAATGCTGCAAAAGTGCGCCTCACCGGTAATAAAACCGAGCAGAAGGTTTACTACTACCACACTGGTTATCCAGGTGGCCTGAAGGCAACCGGCGCAAAGAAGATGCAAGACACCAAACCCACTCGCATGATCGAGCTGGCTGTTAAGGGCATGTTGCCCAAAAACACCCTCGGCAAGCATATGGGCAAGAAACTGAAAGTGTATGCGACAGACCGCCACCCGCATCAGGCTCAGAAGCCTGAAGCCTTGGCTCTGGTCGCGTCCTAAGGACTAAGAAAGGTATTCAGTGGCTGCTTTAACTCAATTTATTGGAACCGGACGCCGCAAGCGCTCAACGGCTCGCGTATTCTTGCGTCCAGGTAAGGGCGACATTACCGTCAACCACCGCGCCCTCGAGCAATACTTCCATACGGAAACCGCCCGTGCCACGGTGCGGCAACCCTTGCTTGCCACCGAGACGGCCGACAAGTTTGATGCACTCATCCTTGCCGACGGCGGTGGCTTTACGGGTCAAGCTGAGGCCTGCCGGCTAGGTGTGGCGCGCGCGTTGCTCGAATTCGACCTCGAACTCCGTCCCAAGCTGAAAGAGCTTGGTATGCTCACTCGCGATCCTCGCGAACATGAGCGTAAAAAGTACGGCCAAAAAGGTGCTCGCAAGCGCTTCCAGTTCTCCAAGCGTTAATTCGCTCTGGTTTTCTGAACCCATTTAAGATTGCATCATTGCTGTTTAATTACAGAGCAAAGGACTTGTCATGCCCTCGATTTCCATGAAAGAACTGCTCGAAGCAGGCGTTCACTTCGGGCACCAGACCAAACGCTGGAATCCAAAGATGAAAGAGTATATCTTTGGCGAACGCAACGGAATTTATATCATCGACCTACAGAAGACCCTCAAGCTCTTCAAGGACGCCATGCGCTTTGTAGGCGAAATGGCTGCCCAGGGTAAGAACGTCATGTTCGTCGGTACCAAGCGACAGGCTCAGGAAGCCATTGCTGAAGAAGCGACCCGCTGCGGGATGTACTACATCAATAACCGCTGGCTCGGTGGCCTCCTCACCAATTTCCTTACCGTCAAAGGTTCGATCAAGCGCCTCCGCGAACTCGAAACCATGTCGACGGAAGGCACTTGGGGTAGCCGCTCGAAGAAAGAAATTTCCCGCCTCGAGCGCGAACGTAAGCACTTGTCGCAGAACCTCGCCGGTATCAAGGACATGCCCGGTCTCCCGGACCTGATCTTTGTTGTCGATTCCTCAAAGGAATCGATCGCCGTCAAGGAAGCCAAGCGCCTCGGTATCCCGGTCGTTGGTGTCGTCGACACCAATTGCGATCCTGACGAAGTTGATTACGTGATCCCTGGCAACGACGACGCCCTCCGCGCCATCAAGCTCTTCACCTCGAAGATCGCTGATGCCGTGATTGAAGGTCGCGCCCTCGCCACCGAACACGACTTCACCGCCGTCGTTCAGGAAAACACTGAAGAAGAATCCTCTACTTCGATCGATATGAGCAGCTACGCACAATACGTCGACCCCAAGTATTCAGAAGAATTGATGAGCGAAACGCTAACCATCAGCGATCTGGATCTGCCCTCGATGTCTTTGCCCAAGAAGGCTCCTGAAGTCGAAGAAGCTCCTGCCGCAGAAGCCCCGGTCGCCAAGGCTGAGTAAGCCGAAACGACTAATAGTTCTGTAACTGAACCACGAAAGGGATAAGTGTAACTATATGGCAGAAGTAACTGCACAACTAGTAAAAACTCTGCGTGAGCGCACTGGTGCGGGCATGATGGAATGCCGCAACGCGCTGGTTGAAGCAAACGCAAATCTGGACGACGCTGAAGTAGTGCTCCGTAAGCGCGGCGCCGCTGCAGCAGCCAAGAAGTCCACTCGCTCTGCCAAACAGGGTTTGATTGTGATCGACATCGCCTCAAACGGCCTCTCCGCCGTTGTCGTCGAAGTCAACTGCGAATCAGACTTTGTTGCTCGTACCGACGACTTCCAAGCCTTTGCCGCCGATCTTGCTGCACAGGTGGCAGGCTCTTCGGCAACCACGGTAGAAGCAGTCATGGCCGAAGCCTTCTTAAAGGACCCCAGCCAGACTGTCAACGATCTCGTCAAGAGCAAGATCGCCAAGCTCGGCGAGAACATCGTTCTCCCGCGCTTCGAGCGCATCTCGGTCGCATCCGGCGCGATCTCAAGCTACATCCACCCGGGCAGCCAGCTCTCTGTCGCCGTCGCGCTCACCAGCGCGGCCGGCTCAAGCGAAGAGCTCGTTGCTCTCGGTAAGGATCTGGCCATGCAGATTGCTGCTGCCGACCCAAAGTACATCCGTCGTGATCAGGTCGATCCGGCCCACCTCGCCAAGGAAGCCGACATCGCCCGCGACCGCGCCAAGAACGAAGGCAAGCCCGAAAAGATCCTTGACAAGATCGTCGAAGGCCGCCTCTCCAAGTTCTACGAAGAAGTCTGCCTCATTGAGCAGCCCTTCATCAAGGACAACGGTGTCACTGTAACCGAGCTCATCGCACAGAAGAGCAAGTCCACCGGTGGCACGATCGAAGTAGCACATTTCGTCCGCTTCAAGGTCGGCGAGACCCAGTCCAGCGAAGAACCGGCAGCGGAATAGCTAATATGCCAAGCTACCGGCGCATCGTCTTGAAGCTTTCGGGCGAAGTCATGGCCGGCCCGCAAGGCTTTGGCATTGACAATGACCGTGTAAATGCATTTGCCGAAGAAATCTCGGAAGTGCACAAACAGGGCATTGAAATTGGTTTAGTGGTCGGCGGCGGAAACATCTTTCGGGGTGTTGACGCCGCCGCCAAATCCATGGATCGGGTTAGCGCCGATCACATGGGTATGCTCGCCACCGTCATCAACGGTCTGGCTCTCCAGGATGCTCTCGAGCGTGCCGGTTCTCCTACCCGCCTGATGACCGCCATCCAGATGGCTGCTGTTGCTGAACCCTACATCCGCCGCCGCGCCATGCGCCACCTCGAAAAAGGTCGCATTGTTCTCTTCGCCGCCGGCACTTCCAACCCCTTCTTTTCTACCGATTCCGGAGCTGCCCTCCGCGCTCTCGAGATCCATGCTCAAATCCTCGCCAAGGCCACCAAGGTCGACGGAGTATATGACAAGGATCCGATGAAGCATGATGACGCCGTCAGATACTCAACCATCTCTTATACTGAAGTTCTAGCCAAAGGACTGCGGATCCTCGACGCGAGTGCAGTAGCCATGTGCCGCGACAATAGCTTGCCCATCTCAGTCTTCAATTCCAACGTCCGTGGCAATATAATGCGAATGGCTCTTGGAGAGCCAATTGGAACCCTGATACACGAGCCAAAATGAGCGAAACATTTACCACCACCAAACAAGTAGAAGCAAACGTTAAGACCCGCATGGATAAGGTTATCACCGACCTCGCCCAATCGATGACCACGGTCCGTACCGGCCGCGCCAACGCCTCCATGCTCGACAACGTGCGTGTCGACTATTACGGCACACCCACCCCGGTCAGCCAGGTCGGAAACATCAGCGTCCCCGAAGCGGGCCTCCTCACGATTACCCCTTGGGACAGTTCAGTAATCGCTGCCATTGAGAAGGCGATCCGTTCTGCCGAACTCGGCCTCAACCCGGGCAACGACGGCAAGATGATTCGCATCCCCATTCCACAACTCAACGAAGAGCGCCGCAAAGAGCTAGCCAAGAAGCTCCACGGCATGGCCGAAGACCACCGCGTCGCCCTCCGCAACGTCCGCCGCGACGCCAACGACCAGGTTAAGAAGTTGATGAAGGACAAGGCCATCAGCGAGGACGACGAAAAGCGCGCACTCGAAGAGATCCAGAAGATGATCGACGCCTACATCAAGAAGCTTGACGAAGCCGCCAAGGCCAAAGAAAAAGACATCATGGAGATCCGCTAAGTAGCGGATCTTTTACTTGTGCTGGGTTTCCCAGTCATAAGCAATCGAAGGATGGTTGTAGGCAATCCGGCCTTCATCAGCCGGATTGTACTGACGATTCGTCACGTATACGAGCATGCCACTCTCCGGGCTAACTACTTTGTACCCATGCGCTACCCCAGGCGGAATTATCAACTGTAGTGGCTTCAGTGCTCCGCAGTAGATCGTGTTCTTCTGCTTGAAAGTCGGGGAGTCCTCCCGCAAATCTACCAGCCCCACCTGAAAGACTCCCATCACCGGCACCCAGAAATCAGTCTGGTGGCTATGGATATGGAAGGCCTTGACCGTGCCCTGGTAGCTCAATGCCGCAGATACCTGTGTTGTTGTGGGGTCAAATTCTTCCACTAACCCTTTGCCAATGCGTGCCACTTCCAGAAAGTAGCCACGGTCATCGGGAAAGAGCGGGAAAGGCTCAATCTTGACTCCATTGATGACATCCTTGTCACCAGTCGATCTTACAATCGCCCCAATCCCGCTACTATTTCCCTCGGTCCAGTCATCAGGTAATAAAATCTTCGGCTCACTCATTCTGCTTCATTATAAATTATGGCTTTAGTTTTATTCCTTCTTGCTTCGATCTCATTGGCCGCTCAAACCCTCATTTCTGTTTCTCCTGCCGGGGATGCAGATGGTTTCGCACTTGAACCACTCATCAAACTGCGCTTCGATGCTCCGATCAATCCAGACTCTTTGCGCAATTCCGTCTTCATCGTTTGGGGGGCGACTCGTCAGCGCGATGGTTTTACCACCTATCCAGATGGCTACCGGATGCCCATCAACAACCTTGCCTGGGACCCTGCAACCAACACCGCCTATGCCAAGCCAGATGAGCCACTCGATCAC
>JBKJUN010000942.1:0-21338 GCA_046590555.1 Bryobacter sp.
CGAGCGGCCAATGCTTGCAACGAGGCGTTTCTGGAATTGGCTGAGGTGAAGACCTATCCCCTAGCCTGTCTTTCGCTGTTATTTCGCTTTAACTGCGAAAGACAGGCTAGGGGATAGGTCTTCACCTCAGCCAATTCCAGAAACGCCTCGTTGCAAGCATTGGCCGCTCGAAGGGGAGGGCGTGCGGTGGCGGGTCTGAGGATGGTTGAGGTGCTTTAGTGGCGGAAGTGTCGGAGGCCGGTGAGGACCATGGCCAGGCCCAGACGGTCGGCGGCGGCGATTACTTCTTCGTCCTTTACGCTGCCTCCGGGTTGGATGAAGGCTTTGGCTCCGTGGCTTGCTGCGGCTTCGAGGCCGTCTGGGAAGGGGAAGAAGGCGTCGCTGGCTACTACGCAATTTTCTAGCGGGAGGATGGCTTTGCTGGCACCGAATTTGACGCTGTCGACGCGGCTCATCTGGCCGGCTCCGGCGGCTATCAATTGACCGTCATTGGCGTAGACGATTGCATTGGACTTGACGTGCTTGACGACCCGCCAGGCAAACTGGAGGGCGTACCACTGGGCTTCTGTGGGTTGAACCTTTGTGGCTACTCTTGCGTCTTCTTTGATCAGGAACTTTCGGTCGGCACTTTGCACTAGATAGCCGCCGGTGATTGTCTTGACCACTGGTTCGTCGAGGCCTCCGGTGGTTACTTCGAGCAAACGCAGATTCTTTTTGGAGGCGAGGATCGATCGGGCCTGGTTGGTGTAGCTGGGGGCTGCGATTGCTTCGATGAAGGTCTTGGCGATCTCGGTTGCTGTGTCAGCATCTACTTGACGGTTGAAGGCGAGGACGCCGCCGAAGGCGCTGATTGGGTCTGCGGCGAAGGCTTTTTTGTAGGATTCGGCAAGGGTTTCTGCAGTGGCGCAGCCGCATGGGTTGGTGTGCTTGATGATTGCACTGGCGGGGAGATCGAATTCGCAGATGAGCTGCCAAGCTGCATCGAGATCGACCAGGTTGTTGTAGCTGAGCTCTTTGCCCTGGAGTTGAGTGGCGTTGGCGATGCCGGTTTGGCCTGAGGCGTAGAGGGCGGCGGCCTGGTGGGGGTTTTCGCCGTAACGTAGCGTCATCTTGAGAGGGGAGTTGATGACGAGGCGCTCGGGCATGGCGACGGGGGTGGGGATTTGCTCTAGTGTTCTGGTGATGGCGGCGTCGTAGGCTGCGGTGGTGGAGAAAGCTTTTTTCGCCAGATTCCAGTGGGTTCCTGGAGAGAGGTTGGATTGGTTGCTGTTGAGTTCTTCCAGAAGGGCCGGGTAGTCGGCGGCGCGGGTGACTACGGCTACGTCCTGGTAGTTCTTGGCTGCGGCGCGGATCATGGTGGGGCCGCCGATGTCGATATTTTCGATCAGTTCTTCCAAGTGGACGCCGGGCTTGGCGGCGGTCTTGTCGAATTCGTAGAGGTTGACTACAACCATGTCGATCATTGGGATCTTGTGTTCGGCCAGGGCGGCCATGTGGTCTGGCTTGGAGCGCATGGCGAGGACGCCGGCGGCTACCCGGGGGTGGATGGTTTTTACGCGACCATCTAGCATTTCCGGGAAACCGGTGAGGTCGCTGACGTCGGTGGCGTTGAGGCCGGCTTCACGCAGGAGCTTTGCGGTGCCTCCGGTTGATATAAGTTCAATGCCCAGGGCGGCGAGGCCGCAGGCGAAGTCTGCGAGTCCGGTTTTGTCGGTGACGCTCAGGAGAGCGCGCTTGATGGTAGCCATGCCCTTTCAGTATCTGTCACCCTTGAGGTATGGCATAGCTGGTTACATTAATTGCTGCTGATGGAATTGGCCCGGAGGTGGCGCTGGCGACCGAACGGGTGATTGCGGCTACGGGGGTGGAGATCGAGTGGGAGCGGGTGGAATTGTCCGGGGACCGGATCCGCGCTACTGGGGACGGATGTGGGCGGGACGGCTACGACGGAGCAGTTTACGGCGGCGCTGGTGAAGTTTCTGAAGGGGTCGCGGGAACTTATCTGGTGGGGTCTGGGTTAAGTGGTTATTGCAATGACTCAAGGACCGGGCGAGATCAATATGACTCCACTTATTGACGCGTTATTAGTGCTGTTGATCATCTTTATGGTGATTACGCCGGAGAAGCCTTTGGCGCGGGTGCCTCAGGATGCTGTTGCCGAGCAGCCGTTTGATGATGCGGCGGTTGTAGTGAGTGTAGGCAAGGATAAGAGTTTGTGGATCAATCGGGACAGTGTGCGGATGGAGGATCTGGGTGGGCGGTTATTTGAGATCTTCAAGACGCGGGCGCTGCGCGTTTGTTTTGTGAAGGGGGATGGGGAGTTGGAATTTGAGGATGTAGCGCGGGTGATTGATGTGGCCAAGGGAGCAGGGATTCATCATGTGGGGATTAGCAGTCATTGACTTGCCAATCCCCTACCATGAGCGCTCTTAGAAGAGGAGTTTCAAGGCGAACTGCATTTGCCTTGGGCCATTGGCGGTACCGGTGACGCGGCCGAACTGGGCGTTGCCGACGGTGGCGTTGGGTGAGCCGAAGATGGGGTGGTTGAGGGCGTTGAAGCTCTCGCCACGGAGTTCGAGCGAGACACGATCAGACTTAAGCTGGAAGCGCTTGAAGACGGACATGTCGAGGTTTTCGACGAAGTCGCTACGCAGGCTTGGGTGCATGCGGCCGACGTTGCCGAAGGTGTATTGGGCGGGGAGGGTGAAGGCGGTGGTGTCGAACCAGCGGTCGAGGGTTGGGTTGTCGAGGCCGGCTTCTTTGCCGGTAGAATCGGGACGCTGACCGCCACCGAAGGAGAAGCTGGTGTTGCCGGTGGTGGTCATCTGGACGGGCGTGCCGCTGTTGAAGGTGAGGATGCCGTTGACCTGCCACTGGCCGAGGACGGCGTTCATGAAGCCGTTCCACTGTGAGCCAAACTGCTTGCCTTTACCGAAGGGGAGTTCGTAGGTGTAGCTGGTGACGAGTCGGTGGCGGTAGTCGTAGGGCGAGATGGAACGGTCGCAGGCGCGGCAGTTGAAATCGCGGAAGCCGGAGCTATCCCAGGCGTTATCACCGCCGTCGGAGATGAGCTTGGACCAGGTGTAGGCGACGGCGGCGAGGCCGTTGCGGGAGAAGCGTTTTTCGAATTTGGACTGGAGGCTGTGGTAATTCGAGTTGCCCCAAGAGGTGCCGCTGAAGGCGACGCCGGGGTATTGGGGATAGGGGGTGAGGAGTTGGCCGCGCTGGACGGTACGGGTGGACATGGTGCCAACGGGGATGATGCCGAAGAAGGGGTTGGGCACGGTGTCGAGGAGGCCGGCATCGGGGCGGATCTGGGAGGTGAGGAGCTGATCCATCTGCCAGCCGAGTGGGAGGTGGGTGCCTTTGTTGCCGGCGTAGGCGACTTCGAGAACCATGGAATTGCTGAGGCTGTGGGCGACAGAGAAATTCCACTGGGCGTTGTTGGGGGTGGTCATGGTAGAAGGTACGGGGGAGCCGATGCCTTGACCGATTGCGGCGCCGAGGCCATTGATGGAGCCTTCGGGTTGGAGGACGCCGTTGGGGAAGGGGTTGCGGAGGAGATCGGTGGGGTTTACGCCGTCGACTGAGGTGACCCACGGGGTGGAGGCGCGGAAGGGGGCGGTGGGGTAGTTGTTGGCGCCATAGGGAGCCATGGTGTAGAAGATGCCGCCGCCGAAGCGAATGACGGTGCCGGGACGGAGCTGGTAGGCGATGCCGATACGGGGGGCGATTTTGCCCCACTCGATGCCCTTGAGGGTGCGACCGCTGAGACCTTTGCCGGGGAAGGTCCAGCCGCCACTGAGGTTGAGGCCTGTTGCTTTACCAAGGGGGTTGACAGCGGCGGGATCGAAGACTCCGAATCGGTTGTGACGTTCTGTGAGGCCAGATTCAAAGTCCCAGCGGAGGCCGAGATTTAAAGTGAGCTTGCGGGAGACTTTCCAGTCGTCCTGGAGGTAGAAGCCGTAGCTCTTGCTTTCGAGGGCGGGGCGGATGCCATGGACTTCGCTGCCGCCGGCACCGGTGCCGAGCAGGAAGGAGGCGTAGCCGAAGCCGCCGACGGCGTTGACGACACGTGGGTCGGGGCCGGCGGTCATGCCGCGATTGAAGCTGAAGTTGAGGCTCCAGGGTGCCTGGGAGTGGTTTACCGCGTTGCTGCGAATTTCAGTGCCGGTTTTGAGACTGTGGCTACCGAGAACTTTGGAGACGGTGCCGACGAAGGTGTGGGCCTGGTTAGCGGAGCGGAAGTTCCAGTGGTGGAGGAGGCCGGGCATGGTCATCTCTTCGACGCCGAACTCGGGGAAGGCGAGGAGATCGGCGCCAGCTTCGATGTTGGCAGGGAGGCCGAGGGAGGTTGGCTTGAAGCCGAGGTTCTTGCTGGCGCGGTCGAGGATGGAGCGGGCGAAGCCATAGCGGAGGCTGATGAGGGTTGTGGGGTTGAGCGTCCAGCTATAGTCGAGGGCGACGTTCTGCTGGCGTTCTTTGTTGGCGAAGCAGCCACCATCAGGGCAGCCGGGACCTTCCCATAAGGTGGGAGCTTCGTTGCGGTTATTGAAGATCGTGTAGCGGAAGAAGAGGCGATGCCGGTCGTTGAAGTTGTGGTCGACCTTTGAGGTGGCACGGTCGATATTGGTGGGGGCTTTGCCCTGGAAGAAGAAGTTGTTCTGGCCGGTGAACTCCTGGCCGGTGAGGTTGGCTTTGGGGCCGTAGAATTTTTGGGCGTTGACGGCGACAGGATCCATGCGGGAGGCGGGGATGCGATTGCCGGTGAAGGGGGAACGGAGGAATTGACCGGGACGGGCGGGGTCTGGAGTGGTGGTGAAGGGGTCGTAGATGGTGCGGAGTTGGCCGGCGGTGTTGAGGGTCTTGGAGAAGTCACCGGCTCTTTGTTCGTCGGTGGGGAGAGTCATGAAGCGCTGAGTGGCGGCGAGTTGGCGGCGGCCTTCGTAGACGTTGAAGAAGAAGGTTTTGTTCTTGCCGTTGTAGACCTTGGGGATGACGAGTGGGCCGCCGAGGCTGGCACCGTATTCGTTGCGCTGGAAGGAGCCGAGCTTCCTGTCGCTGGCGTTGGCGAACCAGTTATTGGCGTCCATGCGGCTGTTGCGGATGAATTCGAAGACGCTGCCGTGGAGGGTGTTGGTGCCGGACTTGGTGGCGATGGTGAGGATACCGCCGCCGGAGCGACCGTATTCGGCGCTGTAGGAGTTGGTCTGGATGCGGAATTCTTCGACGCCTTCGATGGAGGGGACGGCGCTGTTGGCATTCATGTTGGCGGTGTTGGCGTTCATCGATACGGGGACGCCGTCCATCATGATGGCGTTAGAGGAATCGCGACCGCCATTCATGGTGAAGCGGCCAATGGATTCGAAGCCTTCACCGACGCCGCCGTTACCACCAGCGGGACGAAAGCCCATGACACCAGGAGTAAGAGCGGCGAGGCCGAAGACGTTGCGACCGTTGAGAGGGAGGTCGATGATGCGTTTGTTTTCGACGACGCCGCTGAGGGTGGCGGTGGTGGTGTCGACGAGTTGTGCGCCGCCGCTGACTGTGATCGACTCAGTGAGAGCGCCGACCTGAAGGGTGATGTTGACGTTGGCTTTTTGCTGGGTGGCGATGGGGATGGATTCGAGGACGTAGGCGCGGAAGCCGGCTTTTTCAGCGCGCATTTTGTAGCGGCCCGGGGGAAGTGGGGCGGCGAGGTAGAAGCCACTCTCGTTGGAAGAGACGCGGACGTTGAGGTTGCGATCAATGTCGGTGACAACGACACTGGCACCGGCGATCAGAGATCCGGATGGATCTGTAACAAGACCCGAGATCGATCCTGCTACGGTCTGGGCGTATGCCTGGGGCGCGACGAGCGCGACGAGAAGAGGTAAGGCATAGCGAAATACGGAACAACTGGGTTTCATGATTCAAGCTCTCTGGGTGGCAAGATTAGCCTTGGCAAATTTTACAGGAATTGCATGGAAAAGAGAAGCCCATTGGCCTAAAAAAGATATGATTCGCATTGAGAATGAATCAGGCACTCCTGGTCTTTATGGCCGCCTCGTCTCTTTGGTCTGCCTCGGTTTGTTTGCCCTGCCACCCGAATCAAACCGAAGCTTAGTTTCGCACCCCATGGGTAACGCTATCGGGGCGGCTACTGCGGTGTCCAAAGCAGCCTTCACTCACGGAAAGTCAAAAACTCGTTTTGCCATTCTGGGTCGTGACAAAGAGGTTGTTCAACAGATCGAGCGGGGTGGGCTCTCTGCTGAATATCGAGTCGCATATTGAATCGGATCAGGGAATCACGCCGAGGGCTATCTGACTCGAGTTGGTGAGTGGCGAATGCCTCGCCTGCGATTCGAGCGGTGTGATCGATGACCTTCAGCCCATCAGTTGCGAGCAATGTCACGGCCCATCCCAAGAGCATTTGCAGCGCCCGGCGAGAAACAACATCCAGAACCCTTCGCGGCTATCGGCTGAAGCTCGTGATGCGGTGTGTGAACAGTGCCATCTTGCGGGTGAGGCACGGATCAGTAGTCCAACTGGCATTTCGATTGCTGTATATGATCGTCCGCGCGAAAACTTGCGTGTGGTGAGCCATGTGGAGCAGCTTGCGTTGAGCGAATGTGCAGGTCAGAGCCTGGGGCAGCTTTGGTGCGGGAGTCCTCCGGATATTGCGGGACAGGGAAAGGCGAACCCGACGGCGTTGTTACGGAGTAGCGTGATGATGCTGGAGCATTTGAAGGAGTTGGAGGCGGCGAAGCGGTTGCAGCAGGCGATTGAGTATGTGTATCGGGTGGGGGATAGCTTGACTCCGGATGTGGGCGGGACGGCTACGACGGAGCAGTTTGCGGGGTAGCTGGAATTGAGTCTGAACAGAACCGGAGCCCACAGACAACCCTGTTTCTACTTTTTTCTCTGCTGCCGCAAGCGCTTTAAGGCCTGATTTTCACGGTCAGCCTCAGCCGGACGGCCCATCCGTCGATAGAGTTGTGCCAGTTGCAAATGTGCGGCCTCGGCCAAAGCAGAGGAGGGCTCCAAGTGGACCACCCGTTGGAGCGGCTTTTCAGCCCCGGCTGGATTGCCTGTGGTGGCGAGCGCTTTGCCGAGGGCCAGGAGAGTCTCCGGCATATCCGGCTGCAATCGCTCGGCACGCTCCAGTTCGTTCAGCGCCTCAGCGGTCTTGCCCAGATTGGTCAGCACCAACCCAAGTTTGTAAGCCGCCAGCGCCGACGCTGGCGCCAGACGCGCTTCAGCGCGAAACTCAGTCTCGGCCTGGGCATAATTGGCACTGGCCAGATGCAGTTCACCGAGCGCCAGGTGCACACCTCGCAGATCCGGCCTCGCCGCCAGGACCGTGCGGAAAAACTTTTCCGCCTCTTCGCGCTGGCCCGCAGCTGCGGCTGCGTCCCCCAGGATCTGCTGTGTGCGCGTGGAACCTGCCGGTTGGGAGCGCAAGCGATCGAAGAGAGTGCGGGCCAGTTGACTGTGCGCCAGGCTGAGATAGTAGAGCAAGTCAGGGTCCTCTGGACGCTGTAAGAGAGCTGCTTCCAGGCGATCTACGGCATCGCGCGGCTTGCCGGATTCGAGGAGGGCGATGCCGAGCAGATCGAGCGACTGTGCCTTCTCAAGGTAAGGAATTGCTTCGGCGGCGGCGCCGGTGGCAAGCAACGCGGTTCCGAGCATCTGCTGCGCTCCGGGTAATTCGCTATTGAGTGCGAGCGCACGGCGCAAGGGCCCAACGGCATTAAGATAGTCCTTCTTCTGAACATATACGCTGCCGAGATTTACGTGTGCTGCGGCCAGGTCTGGCGCCAGTTCCGCTACTCGCCTGAACTCGCGGATGGCAGCATCGAGATCGCCCACTGCGCGGGCCTTTAAGCCGGCGTCGACATGCTGGCGCAGTTCCGGATTGACAGATTGTGCAAAGGCGAGAACCAACGGTAGAAGAATCACTCTTTTTCCTTTATCGCAGCCAGTGGGCCTGGTGCAAGTTTTTCGATCTGCTTGCGCCCGCCTGGCCAAGTGATCTCCACGGAGGCCGGGGAGCCAGCCAGATGCACTCGCCGGTCGCTGGCGGACAAGTAGCTACCGGATGTCGTAGCGTACAGAGTTTGCGTGCCCGCCCGGACCAAAGCACCCAAAGCATCACGATTGGCGCGCGTACCTTGGAGTGTCAACGTCACACCGGGTGTTGAGGAACGATTCAGCAGCACCAGAGGACTGCCGCCGAGCACTGAGACGACAGCATCCAGCTTGCCATCGTTATTCAGGTCTCCGAAGGCCGCACCGCGGCCTGCAACTGCCTGCAGTCGCAAATCCACAGCGGCGAACTTGCCTTGCGTGTTGCGGTAGAGCGCGGGTGCCTCCAGATAACGCAGACCCGCCTGGATACGCTCTACGTTATCCAGCACATGACTCTGTGCCACGAACAGGTCCTTCCATCCGTCGTTGTCGAAATCATGCAGGCCGACACCCCAGCCGGAACTGCGCGCAGTCGCCGCAGCGAGTCCGCTGGTGAGGCTGACATAGGAGAAGCGGCCCTCACCGTTATTGCGATAAAGGGCATATTTTTCAAGTGCCAGATTGGTCACGACGATGTCAGGTCGGCCGTCATTATCGTAGTCGGCGAAAGCAGCACCCATACCGGCATAGGTGCGGGCATCATCGGAGAGTGCGACACCGGCGTCAAGTGCACGCTCGGTGAAGGTGCCGTTGCGCTCGTTATGAAAGAGGTACTGCTCCATGCCGTCGTTGGCCACGAAGATGTCGGCAAAGCCATCGCTGTCGTAGTCGCTCACGGCGACGCCCATTCCCTTGCCTATCGCGGCAGCAATGCCGGACTCCTTGCTCACGTCGCGAAAGTGCCCTTGACCTTCGTTGTGAAAAAGCAGGTTCGATGCACCGTTGAATTTGTCGGGACGGCAGTAGGCGTGAAAGGGCGTGCCGCAGAGAATGTTTCGCTCGATCGTCCAATCCAGGTAGCGGGCCACGAAGAGATCGAGCCGTCCGTCATTGTCGTAATCGAGGAAGGCCGCAGAGACGGACCAACCGCTGGCCGTTGCGTCAGCGGTGGCGGTGAACACGCCGCCATCATTGCGATAAAGAACGTTGGCACCATAACCGGTTACATATAGATCGGGGTCGCCATCGTTGTCGATGTCGCCTACGGCAGTACCCATACCGTATGCATTCGGGGTTTTTAGCAAGCCCGAGCGCGCTGTGACGTCGAGGAACGAACCGTCGGCCTGTTGCCGGTAGAGCCTGTTGGCGTAGGCCGGATCGCTGCGGGCAAAATTCACCGGCGAACGTGCGGGGTCATCCAGCTTGCCGCCATTGACAAGGAAGACGTCAAGCCGGCCGTCACTGTCGTAGTCGAGCAGGGCGACACCGCCGCCCATGGTCTCAATCAGGTACTTCTGTGTCGTCGCTGAATGCCGATGCAGAAATGGCAGCGTCCCGCTATGGAAAAGCGAAATGCTTTGCGCTGCCAGAGCGGCGGCGCAGAGCCATAGAGCGTGACGCAGCAGCAATCTAAAACTGCAGCCGGAGCGCGAATTGGATAAGGCGCGGATCATTCAATTGTCCGCTAATCACGCCGAACTGCGGATTGCCCAACTGTGTGCCCGGATAACCGAATTGAACGCGATTGAACAGGTTGAAAATCTCGGTGCGGAACTGAAGGCCAAACCGCTCGTTGATTTGTGTGTTCTTGAAGAGAGTGAAGTTGTAGTTGGCGATACCGTGCGAGCGGACATCGGTGAGAGAACGGGCTGCATTGCCAAATTGGAAAGCTGGCGTTGGCGTAAAGGCCGAGGTCTCAAACCATTTACCAAGGCGGGACTGGGCATTGCCCTCAAGATTGGCGCTGACACCTGTGGAGTTTGGACGTTGGCCGCCACCCTGCGAGTTTGTGGTGTTCACAGCCATGCTCATACTGAGCGGATTGCCACTCTGGAAAGTGGTAATGCCATTCACACCCCAACCGCCAACCAGCCGGTCTGCCAGGCCGCTGGCGCTATTCATAAACTTCTTGCCCTTGCCGAAGGGCAGGTCGTAAATGAAGCTCATCACCGCGCGGTGCGGTACGTCGTACAAAGTAACTGAACGCTCTGCGGCGAGGTTGTACCAGTTCTGCACACCCATGCCGCCGCCCGGCTCAAGCCAAGCCGTGAGGGTATCGGTATCGCTGATCAGTTTCGCCCAAGTGTAGGACACAAGCACTGAAGCACCTCCCGAAAAGCGCTTCTCCAACTTCAACTGCGCTGAATGATAGATCGAGTTACGATTCATCGGAGAGACTTGGTTGAAAGCAGTGTATTGGGGGTAAGGCCGCAGCAACTGTGCCCGCTGTACTGTTGGCTGCGCCAGCGCACCTAATTGCACCTGGCCAACAAATGGATTCGGAACCTGCTGCGTCAACGAAGCACCCTGCGAGAGGAACTCAACCGGCAGTTGATTCAGCACCTGGTTCGGCCCCGGCAGATGTGTGCCCTTGGATCCGGCGTAAGCGATATCTAACGCCATGCCGCCGACGATCTCGCGCTGCACGTCGAAGTTCCACTGCTGGGTGTTTGCGCGCGGATCTGTATAGAGCGGCGCGCTCACACCTTGGCCGTAGAAGAGCCGCTGGATGTTTGCGCTGCGGCCTGGAGCGGAGATAATGCCATTCGGAAAGGGATTCGAAAGGCGGTCGGCTGGCGTGATGCCGCCATCGGGCGAACCGAAGTACGGCGTCGTATAGGCGTTGGAAATGTCGCCGTTCGGCGCAGTGCCGAAGGCTACGTCGTTCGGCAGATAGAACAGGCCCCAACCCGTGCGAATGACGGTCTTATTGTTCAAGCGATAGGCTAGGCCTAGACGCGGCGAAATCACGTTGCGCAACTCAGTGTTATTTCGGCTGGGGCTGTCTTGCGAATTGACCAGTCCGAAGCGGCCCCTGAAGTTCAGGCCCCCGCGTCCGCTGAGTTCATTCTCGGCGTTCGGCAGAAGCACGACAAGCCGGTCAAAGCGTTCCGACCAGGGGCCCATCTGCTCCAGGCGGATACCAAAGTTTAGAGTCAGCTTTGAGTTCACTTGCATCTGGTCGCCAACATAGTAGCCCCGGTAGATCATCTGGCCAGCGACGAAACTGTTGTGGGTAAGGCCGCCGCCACTGCCATAGCCCAGCAGGAACGACGCGAAACCGTTGCCTGTGCCCGCCGCAGCGAGCGGATTTACGCTGGTGAACAATGGGTCGAAGCTGAAGGAACCCGACGGGTTGTTCTGCTGATAGTAATTGTGAGTACCGCGGCGCCACTCGCCGCCGAACTTGATGGTGTGCTTGCCCCAGATCTTGGTCATGTTCGGACTGAACGAAAAGATATCGTTCCGTGCAACAATCGTGCTGCCGGTGCCGTTTGTACTGAACACGCCGTTGTAGCCGGTGACAATAGGGATCGGCTGCACACGTAGCGCCACCGCAGAATTCAAGGCCGCAGGCCAACCCAACTGCGTCAAATCATAGCCTGCTGATGCCGCTCTGCGGTCGTAGTGGAAACGCGAAAAGCTAGCGCGGAGATCCAGGAAGGTGGTGGGCGTAATCGAGTAGGTGTCGCCCAACACGGCCTGGTTCGTATTCATGTCTTCGGTGCAACGGTCCACGCATGTCTTGGTGTTGTAGGGATCAATCGGCAGGTTCAGGTTGCGCCAGTAAGTATAACGAGCGAAGATGCGCTGCTTGTCGCTCACCGTATGATCTACGCGGTAGTTCTGCTGGTTTTGGTCGCCGCCGACGCTCGCATTCGCCGTGAAGTTGTTCACCGCAGTGAATTGCGAACCGGGCGAGTTTGCCCTTCCCCACAACGGGGTCATCGCACGGGCGGCTCTGTCAATACGGTTATCAGGAATGATGTTACCCGGGAAGGGAGCCCGCGATATCGTACCGCCGGGGCAGGCCGGGTTGCCCAGCCGGCCGCATGTGGTTAGAGGATCATAGATGGGAACCAGTGCCCCCGCACCGTTGCGGACATCGGAGAAGTTACCAGCGCGCATCGGGTCAGTGGGCACCGAAAATACATACGACGCTCCCTGACGCAGACGGAAGCCTTCGTAGGCTCCAAAGAAGAAAGTCTTATCTTTGCGAATGGGTCCGCCCAAGGTTGCACCAAATTGATTTTGCGTGAAGGCAGGGCGTCCCACGCCCGCGCGATTATTGAAGAAAGTATTAGCGTTCAAGCTGCGATTGCGCAGGAACTCGTACGCACTGCCGTGAAAGTTGTTGGTACCGGACTTGGTGGTGAGATTGATGACGCCGCCCGCCAAGCGACCGAATTCAGGACCCAGGTTGTTGGTCTGCACCTTGAACTCCTGCACGGCGTCCTGCGATGGTACCAACATGGTGTGATTGACGTAGTTTGAATTGTTGGGAGCGCCGTCGATGTAGGAGGCACTCTGATTCGCTTGTCCGCCCCCGATCTGAAAGTTCGCCCAGGCAAACGGATTCGTACCGGTGGGCGTCCCGCTCGATTGTCCGCCGGGGACAACGCCTGGCACCAGCGCCACAAGGCTGAAGACGTTGCGACCGTTCAAAGGCATCTCCTGGACTTGGCGCGCGCCTACCACTTGGCCGAGTGACGCGTTCTCTGTTTGTAGCAGCGGCGTCTGATCCGTCACTTCGACCACCTGATTCACATCGCCCACTTGCATAGAGGCGGCGATACGCACGGCGCTCTGCACTTCCACTATGACGTTTTCACGAACCAGCCGACGAAATCCGGCTTTCTCGATCTCGACGCGATACTGCCCGGGCGTCAAGTTGACAAACGTGTAGTTGCCATCGGAATCGGTCTGGCCGACACGGCGGTCACCAGTGCCGACATTAATCAACGCAACAGAAGCTTGGCCAATGGCTGCCCCGGAGGAGTCGCTGACTGTACCGACGATAGAGCCGTAGAAGCTCTGCCCCCAGACGTTAATGCACAGAAAAAGTAGAGTACAGCAGAGTGCGAGGTTTCTCATGCCGCGATACTAATGCAGAATTAAAAAGACTACAAGGGGGCAGGTGCGATTTCTTCGCCGGAGAGTAAGGATATGATCGGCATTCAGCATGATTCCGGCAGTTTTAGTCTTTATCGCCGTGCCTTCACTTTGGGCCGCTTCGGTTTGTCTGCCCTGCCACCCGAAGCAGACTGAAGCTTACTTTCGCAGCCCGATGGGTAATGCCATTGGGTTAGCTAAGGCTCTGCCTCAATCGGGATTCACTCACTCGAAATCAAAAACTACATTCTCTGCTTTAGGCCAAGGCGAAGCGGTGCTCCACAAGATCGATCGGAATGGACTCTCTGCTGATTATCCAGTGTCATACCGGATCGGATCAGGAAATCACGCGGAGGGCTTTCTGGTTCGCATTGGGGAGTGGCTGTTTCAGTCTCCAGTGGCGAAGTACAAGCGTCTTGATTTGTGGGATGTTGCGCCTGGGTATGAGGCGATGACACATCCTGACTTCAACCGGCGGGTGAGTGGCGAATGCCTTGCCTGTCATTCGAGTGGATCGATCAATAATCTTCAGCCCATCAGTTGCGAGCAGTGCCACGGGCCTTCGCAAGCGCATTTGCAAAAGCCAACTCGCAGCAACATAGAGAACCCGGCGCGGCTTGGGGTTGAAGCCCGCGATTCAGTTTGTGAACAATGTCATCTTACTGGTGAGGCACGCATCAGTCACCCAGCAGGCGTTTCGGTTGCTGTGTATGATCGTCCACGCGAGGATCTGCGGGTAGTGAGCCATGTAGAGCAATTGGCGCTCAGTGAATGCTCGAGGCAGAGCGAGGGCCGGTTGTGGTGTGGCTCCTGTCATCAACCACATGGGGAGAAGATCGATGTGGATGCAACCTGCCGCAACTGTCACGCAGGCGCAACGCATGGGGACCGCAAGCAATGTCTCGGGTGTCACATGCCGAAGCGCGAGGCGGTGGATGGCGGGCATACTGCGTTTACCGATCACCGCATTCAGAGACAGCCGGCCAGCCCTTCGCCTAAGACGCCACCACGGCTGCGGCTTTGGCGTGATGTTGCAGACCCTGCTCTGCGCGAACGCAATCTGGGGCTGGCTTCGATTCTGGTAGGGGAACGTGATGGTGCGCCGGATCTGATTAACGATGGGTATCGGAGGCTGGCGGCTGTGTTCTCACGTTGGCCACGGGATCCTGATGTGCTCTCCAGTCTTGGCATGGTGCTCTTTCTTAAGGATCAGAAGAAAGATGCGGTGAAGCTGCTGGAAGCTGCCGTGCAACAACGACCGGGTGATGCAGCGCTGCACGAAAAGCTGGCGCTTGTGCGGCGGGCCGACGCTAATGTGCAGGGAGCCGTCGCGAGTCTTGAAAGATCGATTGCGCTCGACCCGGGGCGGGAGAGCGCCTACTTTTTTCTTGCAGAATGCCAGGCGACACAGGCAGGCCGGGAGCAGGTTCTGAAGCGGCTTCTCAAGGTTTTCCCGCAAAGCCTGATCGCCCGCGAGGCACTGCTCAGATCAGCGCGGCCCTGATACTTGAGCGAGCAGCTTACGAACAAAGTCGTCTTCGGGGAATAAGTCTACGTACTTCGTCAGGATCTGTTTGGCTTCTTCGAACCGCTTGAGCTGAATGAAGCGCAGAGCCAATGATTTGTAGAGCACGGCAGTGTACGGTGCGGCCTGTATGCCCTGCTGCAAGACTTGAGCCGAGTCTTCGAGGCGGCCCGCGCGGCTGAGGGCTTCAGCGAGGTCTTCAAAGGTGGTGGAAGAAACAGAGCCTTTATCTCGTGCGGCCTGGAGGTGAGTGATGGCCTCAGCAAAACGATTTGCGCGCAAGGCCCGGCGGCCTAGCGAAGCTAGTACCAGCGGATGCCGGGCTTCTTTTTGTGCAGCCTCATCAAGGAGGAGTTGGAACTTTTCGTAATAGGCAGGCTGACGGTCTGCCATTTGCCCGTAGGCCTGCATGCGGGTGAGCAGGGGCAATTCAGTTTTGCCGGCGCGGTTGATGTGGACGAGGTCCAAGCCTGAATCAGGTGGTGCAGGCAGCTGCTGATCGGGCCTCCGAACGATGCGATGGTTCGTGAGGGCAGAATGGGCAATCACTTTCACATCCCGCTTCGGCATGTGACAAGTGACACAGCCGGGACCACCACCCGGATGTTCGGTATGGCAACTGAGACACTTCGCGTTGTAGTCGATGCTGGCTGCATGCGGGCTATGGCAGGTGAGGCACGACATTGTCCCGCTCTTCTCAAAGCACTTGCTCATGCGCATGGATTCGTGATGCTGAAGCAAGTCGGCATCTGCGGTGCGGGGTAGCTTGAAGATCGCAACTACGTCATTCAAAACCATGCCGGGCCGGTAGTCGCTTTCTGTCTTGCCAGGCTGCAGGATTCGCGTGTCACCCGCTTGATGGCAGTTCATACAGATTTCATCGGCTCGCTCGCGGGGTAGCTTTGCCGGGTTGACGATGGCGTTCTTTGCGCCTCGCAGTGTAATGTGTTTGCGGCCCGGGCCATGGCAGTTCTCGCATCCAATGGCTAACTCGGCAAAGGGCGGTTTCTGATATTTGCCGTTGCTTTGAGCAACAGGCTGTGGCCTGCCGCTGTGGCATTGTATGCACCCGGCGGCAATGGTGCGATTGAATGCGTAGTCGGCAAACTCATAGCCCGGTGAGAGACCCCACTGGCCCACGCGAGAGTAAAAGGAGAGTGGCGCCTGAAAGAGATGGTCGCCACGCTGCAGGACAAAGCTCAAGCCATTAACGCCGGAACCAATAGCCCAGGCAAGGGCATGCTCGTTTTGAAAGCCCTCACCGGATTCACGCTGTTTCAATTGGCCGTTCTCTGAAAACACGGCAAAGTCCCGCTTCAGCTTTTCGCTACGGACGGTTAGTTCGCCGTTCACTTTGGAGAGATGTTCCGATGCTGGACTCATCGAGCGCCCCATCGACGAACGAAGCCAATGCTCGTGAATCTGCTTGTGGCAACCAGAGCAGGCCTTGGAGCCTACATAGTCCTGAGCCGCAGCAATCCACACGCAGAATGTAAGTGCTATTACTCGCACTCTACTTCTTCCTCGCAAAAGGTGTTGCCTTGACGATTCCTGATCCTTCTCGAATCGTTACCAATTGATCGCAGGCGACCTTGCGCAGCTTTTCGACGGTACCATTTGGCCAGCGGATATCGAGATCGACTTCAGTGGCCGTGCCAAGGCCGAAGTGGAGTCGAAAGTCATTGACCGAGTAGAAGCTGGATTGGCTTAAGACTTCTTGCGCCTGCTTTTTGCCGCCATAGTAAGCAGTGACCCTTCCACCGATCGCACTGCGATTGGACTTAACGCCCTCCAGCTTTACCTTGAGCCAGTGGGCATTGCCACTGAGATCGTTTCGCAAGAGCGAAGGTGGTTCATGCAGGTTCAAGATCAGAATATCGATGTCGCCATCGTTGTCGAAATCTCCAAATGCGCAGCCACGGCTCGAATGAGCTTGGCCAATTGCGGGGCCAGCCAGATCAAAGAGCTCTTCGAACTTGCCGCTTCCCAGATTCCGGAAGACTACGCGCGGGGTTGCGAAGGGATAAGCCGGTAGTTTTGCTTCGAGTTCAGGATAGACGTTGCCAGTCACATAAAACAGGTCAGGCAAACCGTCATTGTCGAGGTCGACGATACCTGCACCCCAATTGATGTAGCGCGTTTCCACAGCGAGGCCGCTGCGCGCTGTGACGTCTTCAAACATGCCTTTGCCATCGTTGCGATAAAGCACGTTTGAGTCATCGGCAAAGTGAGTTTTCAGGATGTCGAGGCTGCCGTCGAGATCAAAGTCACCAATCCCCACGCCCATGCCGGCCTGCTCCATGCCGTCTTCATTGAGGGCGACTCCGCGTTCGAGGCCTACCTCTTCAAAGGTGCCATCGTGCTTGTTGCGAAACAGGAAACTGGAGGTGGAATCGCAAGCGACATAGATATCGGGCCAGCCGTCGTTGTCAAAGTCTGCGGCAACGGCAGTCATCCCGTAACTTCCCCGGGCCTTGGAAATGCCCGACTTTTCACTTACGTCGGTGAAGGTGCCATCCCCGTTGTTGTGGTAAAGCGAATGGTGTCCTGAAGGCAAGCCACGGGGACCGCAATTGACGGGCACACCTTTCCAGTTGCAATTGGAATTCTGTCCTGGCCTGGGCACCTTGTTGGGATCGAAGTCGACGTAGTTAGAAACGAAGAGGTCGAGGCGGCCATCGCGGTCGTAGTCAATAAAGGTGCAGCCCGCTCCCCAACGCCGGGCTTTGTCGAGGAGGCCAGCCTCGGCCGTCACATCGGTGAAGGTGACAATGCCTTTGGTATCCGGACCGTTGTTGCGATAGAGCACGTTTTGTCCCCAATAAGTGACAAAGAGGTCATCCCAACCATCGTTATTGTAATCGCCAGCGCAGACCGCCGATGCCCAGCCTGTCTTCTTCAGGCCAGCCGCTTCGGTGACATCGCTGAAGGTGCCGTCGCGATTGTTTTTGTAGAGCCGATTGCTGGCATTTGAACCTTCAAGGGTTGTTCCATTCAGCAAGAAAATATCGAGCCAGCCATCGTGATCGTAGTCGATGAAGGCAACACCACAGCCGACTGTTTCGAGCAGATATTGCTTGGCTTCGCGCCCGCCGTAAGTGCAGGGTTCGAGCAATCCGGCTTGCTTGGCCACATCGATGAACTTCGCGTTGAAGGGGAGCCCTGAGGGTTTCCCGCGTTGGAGAGGCCGAGCTACTCTAGACACCACGCCTTGTCCTCCGGCAAAGCTCGCAGCCGCCAAGAGGGAAAAGAGTGATCGCCTCGTCGATTTATGCATGTGTCAATCGTTGTACCAGATTGTTCTCTCCCCCGACGTCGGTGAGACGGAATTCGCGACCCTGGAAGAAGTAGGTCAACCGCTTGTGATCCATTCCGAGGAGACCAAGCATGGTGCCATGCAGGTCATGCATGGTTACTTTGTCTTCGACAGCTTTGAGGCCGATCTCATCGGTTGCACCGACTACCTTGCCACCTTTGATGCCGCCACCGGCCATCCAAACCGTGAAGCCATAGGGATTGTGGTCGCGGCCATTGCGATTGCCTCCTCCGCCCTCTGCGCCATCGGTGAATGGCGTGCGGCCAAAGTCTCCACCCCATAACACGACAGTGCTTTCGAGCAAGCCGCGGGACTTCAGATCGGCAAGCAATCCAGCAATTGGTTTGTCGACCTTCTTTGCCATGTAGCGGTGGTTCTGGTCGCACTCGTTGTGACCATCCCATCCGACCTCGGCACCCTTCTTGCCACCCGAATAGAGTTGTACAAAGCGCACGCCCTTCTCGACCAATCGGCGGGCCATCAAACACTGCGTGCCAAACTCGGCGGACATCGGGTCATCGATGCCATACATCTTTCGAGTCACATCGCTTTCCTTCGATAGATCTGTCACGTCCGGTACGGACATTTGCATCTTGAAGGCGAGCTCGTAAGATGCCATCCGCGCCGCTAGCTCGGAATCGTCATTGCGGGCCTCACGATGGTCTTCGTTCAAGCCCTTCAAGAGATCCAGCATCCTGCGCTGTTCTCCATCCGACATCCCCTCGGGCCTGCGGATGTTGAGGATAGGCGGGCCTTCGCTGCGCAGTACCGTGCCTTGATAAGCGGCTGGAAGAAAGCCCGACCCATATGCTGGCGATCCCGCCTTGATGCCTCCATCGAGCATCACGACATAGGCTGGAAGGTTTTCGCTTTCATTCCCAAGGCCATAAACAACCCACGATCCAACACTGGGGCGGCCCACTCTGCCCCAGCCCGTGTTGAGCCAGGTCTGGCCGGTGACGTGCGTAAACCCGTCGTGATGGCAAGAGCGGATCACCGCTAAATCGTCCGCGTGTTCCGCTACGTTCTCGAAGAGTTCAGAGATTTCGATCCCCGATTGTCCACGCTTCTTGAACTTGAGCGGGGACCCCATCAGCGGAGTTTTGTCCATGTTGGAGAACTGAAAGTCGACTTTGCCGAAGCTCTTGGGGATCGGCTGTCCATGCAGCTTGTTCAGTTCGGGCTTTGGGTCGAACGTATCGATGTGGCTAGGGCCGCCATGCATGAACAGGAAGATCACGCTTTTGCCCTTGGCATCGAAGTGAGGTTTCCTGGGTGCGAAGGGATCGGTGATACTCGCAGCCGGAAGCAGCGAAGATGCCGCCATTGCGCCAAACCCAAGGCCGCTCTTCTCGAGGAAATTCCGTCTCGATACCGCTTGAATCGTCTTTGGACAATACATTGACATGAACTTTCTCCTAGTCGAGGTAGACGAACTCGTTCGTATTCAGTAGCGCTAGACAGATCGGCTCCAGGCTCACTGTCGCGGCCTTTTCGCGTTCTGCCGGTTTCGGCATCCTGCCGAGGATACGCTGCCAGGCGGCCTCTACTTGTTTAGAGGTACTGCCTGGATATGCACTGCGGAGCTTTGCTGCAAGTTGCTTCGCCTGCCCAACCATGAAGTCGCCATTCATCAGAGTGAGTGCCTGTGGCGCCACAGTCGTATTGTCTCGACGAGAACAACTCATCGAGCTATCCGGTGTATCAAAGGTGGAAAGCATTGGCATTGGAAAGGTCCGCTTTACGTAGAGGTAGACGCTGCGCCTTGTGTGTTCGCGCTCGTCCAGCGCCTCGGGCCATTGGTTGCGAGCCCACATCACGGAGTATTCTTCCTTGCTCAATTTAGGGATCACGGGACGGCCGCCCATCTTCAGATTCAAGTCGCCACTTACTGCCAGAACAGAATCGCGTAAGGTTTCTGCGTCCAGACGCTGTCGATTCATGCGCCACAAAAATCGGTTGTTGGCATCCACTTTGGCATTGCCCTCATGAGCTTCAGTTGAGCGCTGATATGTGTCGGATAACAGAATCAGCCGGTGCAACTTTTTGAGGCTCCATCCTTGGGAAACAAACTCACTGGCCAGCCAGTCGAGCAGTTCCGGATGGGTTGGTTCTTCGCCCTGCCTTCCAAAGTCATTCGGCGTGCCAACGATGCCCCGGCCAAAATGCCAGTGCCAAACGCGGTTCACGATTACTCTCGCTGTTAACGGATGATCCGGTTCTGACAACCACAAAGCCAGAGCCTTTCGCCGTGCCAACTTCTTCTCGGGGTCATCGTCAATTGTTTTGCCACCAGCGAGCATGGCAGGAAAGGCTGGACCGACGGCTTCTCCCTTTGCGCGCCAGTCACCACGGTGCGTCATGTGAATTGTGGGCGTCACAGCCGCGTGTCCCAACACAGTGGCTGTTTGGGCTACCGGATTCGCCTTGAGTGCGGCTTTGCCCAAGTCCACCACCAGCGCTTCGCGCTCTTTGCTTTCCTGGGCCGTCAGCGGAATGTCGGCCTCTTTCCCCTCGGCGTTTTCCTGCAGGCCGGCATCGGTCATGGCCGCTTCGAGTTTTGCGGCCAGGGTCCTCTGAGCCACGCTTCGCTTGTCTACTGCTGTGTCGTAGGCCGCCAGAACCTCCGCGCTAAAGCGCTGCCGCACGGCGTCGACAACACGCTTTCTTGCGGCCTGGTCGATCCGCTGGATCGCGCCTTTCAGTTCCTCCACCTTCAACCAACTCGGATAGCCTGACTTGAGGCCGAAGGTTGCGAACTGGCTCACTACGGGAACTTCCTTCTCTTCGCTTCCCGCAAAGACGGCCATCATGGCGTGGTAATCCTTTTGCGTGATCGGATCAAACTTGTGATTGTGGCATCGGGCGCATCCCAAGGTGAGACCGAAGAAAGCCTCGCCGGTAGTATCGACAACATCGGTCAACCACTCGTATCGCACTTGGCCGCCGAATAGTGCAGCCTCATGATAGGCGGGGCCGATCGTGTACATGCCGGTGCCAATCGTTGCGTTCAAGTTCTTCACTTTGTTCTCAGGAATCTTGAAACCACCATCAAGGTCAAGGTCGTCAGGGTACAACTCATCTCCGGCCAATTGCTCCTTCACAAACCGGTCGTAAGGCTTGTCTTCATTCAAGCTCTGGATCACGTAATCCCGGTATCGCCAGGCATTTGGGAAGTAGATATCGGTCTCAAAACCACCGGTGTCTGCATAGCGCACTACATCGAGCCAGTGTCGGCCCCAACGTTCTCCGTAGCGCGGAGAAGCAAGCATGCGGTCCACTACTTTGGCGTAGGCATCCGGGCTGCGGTCGGCCTCAAACGATTCCAACTCTTCGGGTGCCGGCGGAATTCCCAGCATGTCAATGCTCAACCGCTTGAGCAGCGCCCGACGACCGGCCTTTCCAATCGGAACCAATTTTTGTTCTTTCAGTTTCGCAAGTACAAACGCATCAATTGGACTGGAAGCGCCCGCTGGCACAGTAGGCCTCTTCAAC
>JBKJUN010000086.1:0-5565 GCA_046590555.1 Bryobacter sp.
GTCTCGATAGAAAACCTACCCCAAGTCAAAAAACTCGCAGAAACGGACCCACAAGCCGGCGTCGACCTCGCCAAGCGCATCGTCCGCGACTTTGTAGAAAAACTAAACGCCAAGCACAATCTAAATCTGCCACCGGATCCGCACACAACCCCACAGCCAGAGCAGAAAAGCTAAACAACGAACCCAAACCCAACCCGCCCGGGTCAGTCCAAAACAACGCCGGGCCAGATCTTTGACATCTTGCTAGTTTTTACAAATCCAACCAAATCCGGGAGTGTGCCCGGCGTATGGATTGTGGTGGCCACGGGTCTAAAGAGAAATATCGACGAGGTCAGCACCTTCCGTCATCCGCTTCAACTGTCCGCAGGCAGCATAAATATCAAGGCCTCGGGGCCGCCGAATAAAACACGGCATCCCAAGCTTTACGATCTCCTGAAAGCTCTCGACACGCTCCGGATCTGGTGTTTCAAAGGGAATCCCAGGGCCTGGATTCAGCGCAATCAGGTTCACTTTGCACTTCAGATTCGCCAGCAGCTTCCGCACGCGCCGAGCGTCGCCATCAGTGTCATTCACTCCACGCAGGAGCACGTACTCAAAGGTCAAAAATTCCCAGGATCGTAGCGGGTAGTGCAGGCAGACTTCGATCAGATCTTTAAGGTGCCACTTCTTGGTAATTGGCATCAATTCAACGCGCTGCTCTTCGGTCGAGGCGTTGAGGCTGATCGCCAGTTTTGGCCGGATCGGCGATTTGCCCATCTCTTCGATCTTCGGGATCAGGCCGGATGTCGATACTGTAATTCGTCGCTCGCTCATGCCCACACCAGCTGGATCCACAAGCAGTCGCGTGGCCTTCAGCACCGCATCGAGGTTCATCATGGGCTCGCCCTGGCCCATCATGACGATGTTCATCTGGCGATCATGCGGGTCCAGGTTATGCTCGGCCGCAATGTGCAGCACCTGGCCAACAATCTCGCCGGCGGTGAGGTTTCGCTCGAGGCCCATCAGCGCGGTGAGGCAAAATTTGCAATCCACCGGACATCCGACTTGAGAAGAAATACACAGCGTGTCGCGGCCGCGTTCAGGCATAAAAACCGATTCGACCGTTTTGCCGTCTTCAAGGCCCATCAGATATCGAACGGTGCCATCGATACTGTCGTAGCGCGAATCGACTTTCAGCGCTCCGCTCGGAAACTCAGTCCGAAGGGCCGCTGGCAGGGCACTGGCGCGGCTCAAGTCGAGCAGCCGCTTGGAATAAAGGGCTTCATACAGTTGCTTGGCGCGATAGCGGGGGTAGCGATCCCCAAGGGCAGCTTCGATATCGGCTAGTTCCATGCCCATCAGCGATTGTCGTGGCTCTGTCACAATATAAGTATCCGTCCTCTCTCCCGTTTCCACCAATGAATTCCAACCCACCCCGCGACATCCTCAGCACCACCCTGCCAAATGGACTGACAGTAGTAACCGAACGAATGAGCCACGTGCGCAGTGTCTCGATAGGCGTCTGGATCGCCTCGGGCTCTCGTATGGAGCGTGGTGCCGAGCGCGGCATCGCGCATTTCCTCGAGCACATGCTTTTTAAAGGCACAGCCACCCGCTCGGCCGAAGATATTGCCCGGGCCGTCGATTCCGTTGGCGGCAACCTCGATGCCTTCACCAGCAAAGAACTGATTTCCTACAACACCAAGGTGCTCGATGAACATCTGCCAATCGCCTGGGACATCTTGTCGGACCTCGTCCTCAACCCTACTTTTGATCCGGTCGAACTGGAAAAAGAGAAGAGCGTAATTATCGAAGAGTGGAAGATGGATCTCGATAATCCCGAGCATCTGGTTCACGAGCTTTTCGTAAAGCATCTCTGGAAGGGGCATGGATTGTCGCAGCCAATCATTGGATCGAAGCCAACGATCCTCGGCTTTACTCGCGACATGCTGGTGGATTATCACCAGCGCGTTTACACGCCTGCCAACATTGTTATTACGGCTACTGGAAATCTTGAGCATGAGCGGATCGTACGGATGGTGGAGGATTCCTTTGCCTCGCGTCCGGTCGGCAAGAAGCTCCCCAAGCAAGCGGCGCCGAAGCTGCATTCGCCATTCATTCTGAAGCAGAAGCGCACTCAGCAGGCGCATGTTTATATCGGTGCGCCTTCGCACCCGATCTCACACGTCAATCGCTATGTTTCTTATGTTCTGAATACGATCCTTGGCGGCGGTATGTCGTCACGGCTCTTCCAAAACATTCGCGAGCGTCAGGGCCTTGCCTATGCCGTGATGTCCGATCTGATGCTCTTTCGCGATACCGGCTGCATGGCCATTTACGCCGGTACATCGGCTAACACTTTGCATAAAGTCATCAGTTCGGTGATGGACGAATTCCGCGACCTGAAGGGGAACGCTGTATCAACCGAAGAGTTACGACGCGCCAAAGAGCATCTCAAGGGCTCTTTGATGTTGTCATTGGAATCTACAAACTCGCGTATGACCAATTTGGCCCGGCAGCAGATCTTCTTTGGGCGCTTCTTCTCGATGGATGAAATGATTTCGAGCATTGAAGCTGTCACGGCCGAGCAGGTGCAGGCGCTGGCGAACGAATCTTTTGCGAATGATCAGCTTTCACTTACCGTGCTGGGCAAGGTGGACGGGCTCAGCCTGGACCGCTCGATCTTCAACTGCTAACCAACGACTATCCTGTGTTCCGCCTCTTACTCAGCTTCGCGCTTGCCCTCACCGCCTTTGCCGCGGATTGGACGAAACTTAAGCCAGAGGGCTATGTTTCCGATTTTGCACATGTGCTCGATGCTGCTTCGCGGGAAAGCATTGACCGTTATCTTGCGGCGGTTGAAAAGGCCAGTGGTGCACAGGTTGCCATTGTTACCATCAACACTCTCGATGGCGAGCCGGTCGATGATGTAGCCAATAAACTGTACCGGCAATTTGGAGTTGGACAGAAGGGCAAGAACGAAGGTGCGCTTTTCCTGCTCGTCGTAACGGATCGAAAATCACGCCTTGAAGTAGGTTATGGCCTTGAACCCATCGTCCCGGACGGGGTTGCCGGCGATATCCTGCGAGCGATGCGTCCAGCGCTTCGGGCCCAGCAGTATGGCCCGGCGTTGATTGAGGCGACGCGTGTTCTCGGTACCAAAATCGCCGCCGGTAAGAACATCACGATTGCCGAGGCACTTCCGGCGCGCCAATTTCGCGAGGGGGAATCCGAGCGGCGCAGCCCCGCATCCAATCAAAAGATCATCCAGATTCTGGTAGTCGTTGGTGCCATTGCCCTGTTTGCTCTCTTCAACCGTCGCAGGGGTGGGGGATATGGTTCTGGGCCCTGGATCTTTCCCAGTAGCGGAGGCTTTGGCGGCGGTGGTGGTGGAGGTGGCTCCAGTTGGGGCGGCTTCGGTGGTGGAGATTCAGGTGGAGGCGGCGCTTCAAGCGACTGGTAATCACAACTATGCAAATAGAAAAACAGCTACAGGATCTGGTTTCGAAAGCCAAAGCCGCTCTCGGCGAAAAGCTATCGTCGATTGTGCTCTATGGCTCGGCTGCCCGTAATGAATTTGACAGTGGTCATTCTGATCTCAATATTCTGATCCTTACTACCGATCTGGATCACGCGACGTTGAAGGCTGCTGCACCGCTGCTGATCTGGTGGGTGGAGGCGCGCAACCCGCAGCCGTTGCTCTTTACGCTCGAAGAATTCCGCCGCTCCTGTGACGCTTTCCCGATCGAGATCACCGATATCCAGTCCTCGAATCGTGTTCTCTGCGGGGATAGCCCGCTGGAAGGGCTGATTGTGGATCGAACCCACCATCGTGCGCAGTTGGAACATGAGATCCGCTCGAAACTGTTGCGCCTGCGGCAGAAGGCGATGCCGGTGCTTGGCGACAACAAAGCGCTGCTGCGGCTGATGGAGGATTCAGTTACGACGTTTTTGCTTTTTATTCGCCATGCTTTGCTCTTGCAGCAACTGGAAACCCCTGCGGCACGTCGACTATTAGTAGATTCCGCACACCGTGCGGGCTTGATTGACCCGCTCCCCTTTGCGCAACTGATCGACCTGCGCGAGGGAAAACTCAGCCCCAAGTCTGTAGACTCAGTACAATTGTTCGAAGACTACTTAAAGCAGATACAAAGTCTCGTTGCGTCCGTTGACGCCCTATAGAGGATATCCCTTATGCGTTCATCTCTGATTGTGATTGGTGTTTTGTTGGTTGGTGCCCTGTTGATCGGCGGCAAGATGGTGGGCAGCCGTAACGATCTGGTTGTGAAACGGGAAGCCATTGAAGGCTCCTGGGCACAAGTAGACGTGGCGCTGCAGCGCCGTGCAGACCTGATCCCGAATCTGGTCTCGACCGTGAAGGGATTTGCGACCCAGGAGAAGGAGGTGTTTACTAACATCGCCAACGCTCGCGCCGCCCTCGGTGGAGCCCGCACGCCTGGCGAGAAGATCGCAGCCAATGGCCAACTGGATAGCGCTTTAGCGCGTCTGCTTGTCGTAGTAGAAAATTATCCGCAGTTGAAGTCCAACGAAAACTTCCTGCGGCTACAGGACGAACTTGCCGGCACGGAAAACCGCATTGCCGTCGAACGTCGCAAATACAACGAAGTGGTGCAAGACTACAACACCACTCGCGAACTCTTCCCCACCAATATCGCTGCGTCGCTTTTTGGCTTCCAGCGAAACGATGCTTACTTCAAAACCGATCCCGGTGCACGCACTGCCCCCAAGGTCGACTTTTCCAAATAGAGGGATTCATACATGCAAACTTTCGGTAATTACATTAACGGCGAATGGGTGACCACTGGTGGCACCTTCGAGGTCCGCAATCCCGCCAACACTGATGAAGTAGTAGGGCTCTTCGTCAAGGCTTCCGCAGCAGATGTCGACGCCGCAGCGCAGGCTGCTGCCGACGCCTTCCCCAAGTGGGCTGGCATGACTGGCCCCGCTCGCGCCAACTTCTTGTTCAAGGCTGCCGAGATTCTCGATAGTCGCTTTGATTCGATCGCCGCAGACATGACGCGCGAAGAAGGCAAGACCTTCCCCGAAGCCAAGGGCGAAGTGCGCCGCACGATCAACATCCTGAAGTATTTTGCCGGTGAGGGTTCACGCACTGGTGGCCATCTGGTTCCAAGCGAGCGAGATCGTGTTCATATGTTTGCCATCCGCAAGCCCATCGGCGTCGTCGGCCTGATCACTCCCTGGAACTTCCCCAGCGCGATCCCCTGCTGGAAGCTCGCGCCTGCGCTGGTCTGTGGCAACACCGTCATCATCAAGCCTGCAAGCGTTGCGCCGCTTTCGGCCTGGCGCATCATCGAAGCCTTGCATGAAGCCGGCATCCCCAAGGGTGTTGTGAACTTTGTTGCTGGCTCTGGTGGCACCATTGGCAAGGCGCTGATCGAAGCCAAGCCCGTCAAGGCTATCTCCTTCACTGGCTCTGAGACGATCGGCAAGTGGGTACATACAGAAGCTTCCAAGCGCATGCTCCGCATCCAGCTTGAGATGGGTGGCAAGAACCCGACTATCGTGCTGAACGATGCAGACTTCAATGCTGCGGTCGAGAACGTG
>JBKJUN010000132.1:0-4908 GCA_046590555.1 Bryobacter sp.
TCCAGGAAGCGATCACCGGCCAACAGGTCGTCCGTTCTTTCAATGCAGAATCGATGGAGTCGGCGCGCTTCCACACAGCCGCCGATGCCCTGCGCAAATCTAACCTCCGCTATATCGCCCAACAGGCGCTCCCCTCGCCCGTCATCGAATTCCTCGGGGCCCTCACCATCGTTGGCCTCATCGGCTACGCCCGCACGCAAATCCAGGCTAACCAGATGACAGCCGGCGAGTTCACCAGCTTCGTCATAGCCCTCCTGATGCTCTACGAGCCCGTCAAGCGTCTCACTGGCATCCAGAACATCTTCCAGCAAGCCACCGGCTCCGCCCAGCGCGTCTTCGAGTATCTCGACCTGAACCCAAGGTTGCCGACAAGTTAAACGCAGCAACGCTGCCCGCCTTCCACAAGTCGATCGAATTCGAGCAAGTCCGCTTTCGTTATCCCACCAGCTCGCCCGATCAGCCCGACATCCTCAAGAGCCTCACCCTGACCGTCAACGCAGGCGAAGTCATCGCTCTCGTTGGCCCTAGCGGCGCAGGCAAGACCACCCTCGCCAGCCTCCTTCCCCGTCTCTATGATCCAATCGACGGCCGCATACGAATCGATGGCCTTGACCTCCGTGACGTCACCATGAATAGCCTCCGCGCACAGATCTCCTCGGTTGCGCAAGACACCTTCCTGTTCGACGATACGGTCGCCAACAACATCCGCTACGGCCGCCCCAATGCCACGCTCGAAGAAGTCAAATCTGCGGCTGCCACAGCGATCGCCGACGAATTCATCTCCCGCATGCCCGAAGGCTATGAAACCCGTATCGGCGAGCGCGGCGTCAAACTCAGTGGAGGCCAACGCCAGCGTCTGGCGATAGCCAGAGCCGTCCTCCGCAACGCGCCCATCCTGATCCTCGACGAAGCCACCTCGCATCTCGATGCCGAGTCTGAGGTGTTGGTCCAGAAAGCTCTTGCTAACCTGATGGCGCAGAGAACCGTCATCGTCATCGCCCATCGTCTATCCACAATCCGCCGTGCCACTCGAATCCTGGTCCTTGAAAAAGGCGAAATCATTCAGAGCGGAACCCACGATCAACTCATCCAGCAAGGGGGCCTCTACGGTCGCCTTCACGAACTACAATTCCAAGAATCGGCTAAACTCGAAAACTCATGAACATACGCAGTATGACTGGCTACGCCCGCGTCCGGCGCTCAATCTCTGAAGGTGATCTCACGCTCTCGATCAAGACGGTCAACCACCGTGCTCTTGATCTCCACTTCCACATGAGCAGCTTCTTCGACCCCATCGAAGGTGCCATGAGAGGCTTGGCCAAAGCCCAGATCAATCGTGGTCACATCGACATTCGTTGTTCGATTTCCAGGGAAGCAGCCAAGCAAACGATCAATGTAAACGCTCCTCTCCTCGCTGCCTACCGGGATCTTTTTCATAATCTGGAAAATCACTTCGGCGAGATGGGCAAACCAAATCTGAACGAAGCCCTGCGTCTGCCCGGCATGTTGATTGAGTCGCGGGATGACGAGATCTCCGAACTTCTCAACGAGGCGATTCTCGGTGGCCTCGAAGAAGCTCTCACTGAACTCAACGTCCAGCGTGAACGCGAAGGAGCATCGCTAGTCAGGCAAATGCTGGCTTACAACGAGAAAATCCGTGAGCAGGCGGCATTGGTGAGAGGCCTCCGCACCCAGATTCTCCCGATCCTCCGCCAGCGCATCGAAGCCAAGATCAACGATCTCCTCAGCGGCCAACAGGTAGACCCTGCCCGTATCGCTCAGGAATCTGCCTTCCTCGCAGACCGTGGCGATGTTGAAGAAGAAGTCACCAGGCTCCTGACTCACTGCACGCATCTAGAGACCCTATTGACCAAGGGCGGGGAAGCCGGTAAGAAGATCGACTTCCTCCTGCAGGAGATGAACCGCGAGACGAACACGATCCTGTCAAAGTCCAATAACGCCGGTGATTTTGGGCTACAGCTCACCGAGATCGGCCTCGCCATCAAGACCGAAATCGAACGCATCCGCGAGCAGTCCCTCAACCTCGAATAGGCGCTGGCCTAACGGTATAGCTTCTCAAGCAATTCGACGTGATAAAGCTCGTGTCCGCCAATGATGTAAGCCAACGCCCGCGCTGATATCGGTTGATCGGAAGCAGTCCCCATCCGGCCCCACATCTCAGACGAGACCCCCCGAAGAAGCAGCACCGTGGACTTGCGCACGCACTCAAACTCTTCAATCAACTCCTCCATCGGCTGCTCATCAAACCGCGACCCATCTACAAGTACATCCTGATCAAATCCAGGCAATGGCGTAGTATCTCCACGCGAAATACGCAGGGCCCTACAAGCCATCACCCGTTCGGTATCGATCATGTGCCCCAATACCTGCTTCACGCTCCACTTCCCTGGTGCAGATCTCCGCTCTGGATCCAACGCCTGCAACGTGGCAACCGTCAACGGCAACTGGCTCTCCAGATGCCCAACAATATCGTCAGAACTCATAAGCGTCACATAGCGCCCAAAGAAGGGCGCATAGTCAGAAGCCATCGGTAATCCAGATCGCACATGGGCAACATGGTAACGCATCATCCATTTATGCGAAGCTACCCACATGCCGATCTTCGATTTCGATTCTGCGCCCAACCATCGACTGGTAACGCAACTCGCCGATGGCCGCTCGAAAATGATCTCCTGCCGCAAGCCCGCCAAGCACTGCATCCTCTTCGTTCACGGCTTCAACGGTGACGCTATCGACACCTGGTCTGGCTTCGACACAATCGCCCTCAACGATCCCGATCTCGCTGAAACGGACCTCATTTTTTTTGGTTACGACGGAGTCCGCTCCAACGCCCTTGCCGCCTCCAGCTTCCTCTTTGACCTTCTCGACAGCGGAATGACCGACGGTAAAGCCCTCCAGCCCATCCGGTCCTCCCCGCCCAACTACAAATCCTGCGTCCTTGCTGCCCACTCCCTCGGTGCACTCGTCACACGTTGGGCCCTCATCCGCGCCAATGAAGAAAAGCTTCCCTGGCTCGACAGAATCCGCTACATCCTCTTCGCCCCCGCCCACTCTGGCGGCATCATAGTAGATAGCGTTACAGAACTGCTCGGGTCTAACCCGATCTCTGCATTCATCGGCAGCGCAGCCAAGGTAAAGATCCCTCTGCTCTTAGAACTCAAGCCCGGCTCTCCCATTCTCAAATCTCTCGAAGACCACACCATCAGCGCCGCAGCCGCAGGCTGCACTACTCTCAAAGCCCGCCGCGTCCTGATCGCAGAGCACGAAGAAATCGTCAGCAACCTGCCCTTCCCCGGAGACCCCTTTCCCACCGCCATTCGCGGGGCCACCCACACCAGCGTTTCCAAGCTGAAAGACTTCCCGCACCTGATCACCTACCTGAAGGAACTCCTCTAATGAGCAATCTCTTCGATAACTTCAAATACCTCACCGACCGTCTCTTTCTCGGTGAAGACCACATGGCCATTGAGGCTGCCTTCAAATCCAAATCAAGCGAAGAGCTGAAGCAACTCTTCCGCAATCATGAAACCGACCCCATTGGTATCACCGGCCCCGCCGAGATTGCCCTCCGCCGCAACATGGACAACTGGCTCAACGAGCTAAGCCTCTTCTACCTTTCCTGGCTCTCCGGCTACAGCATGAACCCGGTCGACACAGATCCGGGCAACCGCATCTTCGCGATCCTCGGCCACGCCTCACTCCGGCCCTACTACGAGAGCTACTACAAGCAGGCTCTGCCTTGCCTCTTTTGTCTCCACCTTGAAGGCAACGAAGTCACTCAGCAAATCTCTCCAGGTGCCTTTGAATACTTTGCTAACCTCTACGAGCGATTCCGCAACGATCGCGAACTTGCCTGTTTTCTCGAATTCCTCGATGGCTATGGTTACGGCAAACCACCCTCCATCATCAATATCAATTCCGTCATTCACGCTTTCGAGAATCCAGACCGCGTCGTGGAAGCAGCCTTCCGCCCCACCTCGCAACTCACCCCACTTGACAGCGGCATCATCGGCCTCCTGCACTTCGCCACCTTCTGCACCTCACTCTACGAATTCCTCGAGCGTTGCAAAGATTTCCCCCTCCTGCAATCCGCCTTCTGGTTCTTCTACGCCTACTGGTTCCGCGAATACAAGAAAGACGTCAAAAACCTTTCTATCCAGGCCATCCAGAACGCCGCTCTGAATTCAAAAGACACGGGCGCTCAAGCCCTCGCCAGCGAGTCCCAGGACCGCCTCAGCAGAATCATGACCGCACTCACCGGCAACAACTACACCACTGTGCTGATCGAGAACTTCCCCGCCACCGATATCGGCATCACCTCATTCGAACTGACAGGGAAAGCACCAGCCAAGCCCGGCCTCGCCTCGCGATTCGCTGCCTACAACAAGCCACGCACAGATTAGCGAGGCAGCGTCAGAACGCCCCAGGGTGAACCCGGCGACGCAATTTTCTTCACCACGGCACGGGTCGCGACATCAATCACAGTGATGTCATTACCCGGCCCATTGGCCGTAAACAAAGTCTTGCCGTCCGGTGAAAGCCCAAGTCCCCAGGGCCGGCGTCCTGCCTCCACTTCGCCCTCCACCTTGCCCGAAGCCCCATCGAGAAAGAACACCTTCTTGCCGCGCCCGGTGCTCACAAACAAGGTCTTTGCATCGGCCGACAGCAACACCTTCATCGGCTTCACCACACCCACCTCACCCAGTTGCACCGTCTGCACAACAGCTTTCTTCGCGATATCAATCATCACAATGGCGCCGTCATTCTCAGCATTTACCCAGGCGCGGTTCAGATCCGGCAGGAAGGCAATCGACCTCGGCCGCCGCCCCACCTTGATCGTCTCAACCAGCTCGCCTTTGGCGATATCAATCACCGCCACCGTCCCGG
>JBKJUN010000391.1:0-7566 GCA_046590555.1 Bryobacter sp.
GCCTCGGCAAGTGGACCTCATTTGACATCACTCTCGTAGGCCGCCGCGTCACGGTTCTTCGGGACGGCAAGATCTATCACGACAACGTCGAGATCCCTGCCCCAACCGGCGGCGCACTCGACGGCAACGAATCCGAGCCTGGCCCCTTTTTCTTGCAAGGCGATCACCACGGAGTCATCCGCTACCGCAACATCACGATCTCAGAGCCAAAGAAGTAGGTCTGATTTACTCCGGCTTGTGGCGAGGTAGCTCAAGCGCTCGCTTGCGCTCAGCCGCAGGCAGGCTCTTGTTGAAAGCTGCTCCGTAGCCTGTCGTCTGATGGTAGACGTAGTCCTTCCAAGGGTCCCGGCCTTCAATGCGAGGGTCTCCCGTCTTTCTCAGATAGCTTTCAAGCCTTGCCCATAGCTGCTTCCTGGCAGCTTTATGCGCAGGATCACCAGCCACGTTTTTCATCTGCCAGGGGTCACTCTTCAGATCGTAGAGCTCCTCTGCGGGACGGCGACCGTAGCAAAGGTCATACTGCTTCGCGAAGCGCTTCTGATTTGCAGCATCCGTAATGAAGGCAGGAGTCGGCCCAACATCAACATCGCCATGAGGAGTGCGATTGGCTGAAATAAAGGTATTGCCAGTAGGCCATCGATCCGGTTTGAAATTCCTCAAGTAAAGGAAGTCCTTGGTTCGGATAGAGCGAATGGGATAAGTCTCTCCGTTAGGCCTGGCCATGACATGGCGCTCCAAAGAGCAAAAAGCAGCATCGCGCTTCGGATCTTCTTCTTTGAATAAGGGAATGAGGCTGCGCCCGGTCATCGACTCTGGAGGCTTAAGACCGGCAGCCTCAAGAAAGGTTGGCGCAAAGTCAGTATGGTGAACAAATGAATCGATACTGCGTCCGGCAGGAAGCCTGGAGCCCCACGAGATAGCCAAGGGCATGCGAACGCCCCAATCATAAAGATTCACCTTTGCCCGGGGGAAGGGCATCCCGTTATCGCTGGTTACCACCACCATGGTGTTATCCAGTTCGCCCTTGCGCTCAAGTGCCTTCAGCATCCGGCCCAAATGAGTATCGAACCACTCCACCTCAGAACAGTAATCGAGAATGTCATTGCGCACCTCTTCTGAGTCAGGCCAGAAGGGCGGCACATCGATATCCTCGAGTCTCTTGCCATTCTTGCGTCCGTGCCCTGGGGTGTAGGCCCGGTGCGGTTCAGTTCCGCCGTACCAAAAGAAGAAGGGTTGGCCAGCTTTGCGGGTTGCCAGAAAGTCTTCGAAATTTGCCGCATAGTCCCGGCGATCCAAGCCGGGCACTGGCGGCGTTAAGAGCCTTGTGTTGAAGTCCTGACCAGAAGGTGGCCGCTTCTGCCCGGCAGCGCTCCAGTCTCCCGGCCCCCACGTCTTTCCGGTTGATCCCACGTGATACCCGGCATCCTCCAGCAAGTGGGTGAATACTGGATACTCAGGCCGAAGAGTGCCGTATAGAACACCACCCTCCTGAACTTGCCAAGCCTGTCGGCCCGTAAGTACTGCGCTTCGCGAGGGTGTACATGACGGAGAAGCGCAGAAGGAATGATTGAAGCGGATTCCTTGTCGCTCTACCTGATCCACGGCTGGAAGCTGAAGTGCAGCGTTGCGGGCAGCAAATGCCCCAGACCACGAGCGGTCATCGGCAATTGCAAAGAGAATGTTCGGCCGCGGACTCGGCGCGAGTGTTTGCAGAAATTGGCGTCGCGTTGGCATCTGCGTTGACTAGTGCTTTTGGGCGAGCAGGTGCAAACGCAAGAGATCTTTGCCATAGTCATTGCCATTGGGAGTACGCACAACAATGTGGATGTGATCGTGATTCGGCGCACGCGGGTTCTTTGAGAATTGCGACAGGCCTGCCGGGCGCTGGTGGTCAAATTCAATCAACAAGACCGGGCTGTGGATGCGGTAATAGTAAACCCCTTCCGCTTCTGTGCCACCGATCCAGGCGAAATGTGTGTTGTCCAGGTGCTGACGCACTTCCTCCATTTTCACCTTGGCATGACCAGCTTCCATGTTGTCGATAAACATGGCGATGAGCTTGAGAAGCTGCTGCTTCTGGCCTGCATCCAGGTCTTTCGCCTTGACTCCGGCGTATTCGATCACAACGTTATCCTTGAAGGCTTCGGTCAGGTTATTGTTATCGGTCTTGACCGGGTCCAGCACGGCCTGCTTGCGCTGAGATTCACTAAGGGCGAGAGCAAATTTCAAGCCTGCCGCTTGTTCGTCCTGGAGGATCTTGAGGCCTTTGAATTTGCCACTGGAAGCAATCACTGGTTCCGAACCGATAAAAAGCGGTGTCATTACAACCTGATCGCCAAGAATGAAGTAATTTATGATCAGGTGATGGCCATCCATCTGGAAGCCCCAGGGCTTGGTAGCCGAGGGTTCGCCCATGATGGTGATCCAGTAAGCCCACTCGCCGTAGCGAGGCATATTGCCGGTAAGTTCCCCAAGGGTTTCGTTCAACCGCATAATGTCACGCGAGAGCTGAAGGCCCTTGGCGCTCATACCCGCCTTCATAATCCCAAAAGCGGCTTCGCGCTGCTTTTCGGTCATATCAGCAAAACCCATCCCTTGGCGGACATAGAAGTCCTGGTTCATCCATTTGCGCCATTCGATGTCGTCGATCGGAAATTGTGTCTTCTTGCGCTGCTCATTATTCAGGGTGCCGAGAAAAACTTTCGCAGCTTTAAGGACTGGAGCAGTAGAGACCCCAGTGGAGCGGATTTTGAACAAGTTCGGCTCAACCGTGCCACTGGCGGTTATTCCCCGAAAACCTTCGCCCAGATTCGCCTTTCTCTCAGCCGCCTGTGACCGCTCCAGCTTTTCGGTAGCCCAATCTTTCTGCTGTGTGTAAGCAATGAAGATGAGCGAAGTCGAAGCAATAAGCAGCAATAGGCGCGGGTTCATAGTGGTTGTTGCGACTATATCACTCCCACGTTCTAAATAAGACTACGAATACCTCCCCATAAATACCAGTCGACTGCACTTGGCTCATAAGGCTTCATCACGGCCATATCGCGCAAAGCCTGCTCCTCAGTTGGGCTGTGGATGGCGAGAAAACCAGCACCGTCTTGAGCTTCGACGACACTAAGGTCGGCGTTCTTAGCTTCGGTTCCGATAAATCGGGAAAGTGGCCGCATCAAGGCACCCCATAGGCCTTCGCCCTCTCGAAATTTCTTAAGGTAGGCCAACATTTCTGGTCCGCTGGCCAGTATTACCACATCATCGGTAAGCCCACCACTGCGAAGTGAATCGTAAGCTCCCTTCGCGGCCGCGAATGTTGGGAAAGTTGCGATGATGTAGTCCTTGGGATGGAATACACCGAGAGAAGCTTCGGAATCGTTAAAGAAATTGGATAGGTCGCTCATAGGAATTGTAGTTTATCGAGTTGCATGCGGAAGGCCACATAATGTGTCGCCTTATTGTGCCCGATAGCCCCACGCCGCGACGGCCTGTCGTCAAGTGGCCGCATAGCGTCTGTCCATGGCTCTTCGCATATAACGAGCGCGGGCATTGCCTTGCACAAGAGTTTATATGACTAAAACCGAAGACGGACTGCCAGAGGAGAGATTACGGAAGCTGATCGAGAAGATGCACGTCTGCATGCTGAACACAAGAGGACCAGATGACACGATCCATAGCAGACCAATGGGCTTCGTAGAAATGTCGGCCGATGGTTTTCTCTTCTTCTTTACTCACTCCGCATCGCCCAAAGTAGCCGAAATAAAGCATCATCATGAAGTCTGTGTGACCTTTAGCGACCCCGGCCAGAACGTATACGTGACGGTGAATGGCAGGGCATGGGTTCGCGATGACCGTGCAGAGATCAGACGGCTATTCACGCCGATGATGAATCAGTGGTTTGCCAAGGGGGCAGAGGACCCTGCAATACGGCTCCTTGTGATTGAGCCTGATGCGGCTGAGTATTGGCAAGGCCCTTCGAGCCTGTCCTGGATGCTAAGGCTTGCCAAGCTCACCATGACAGCAACACCGGACGACTACGGTGAACACGGAGCATTTAGCCTTTAGCCACTATTTCCCTTGGCGTTGACTGACAATGATTCGGGTATTGTTAGCTGCCTTTGACCTTGTTGCCAGGCGCAGGTAGAGGCCCGAAGTGTTGAGGCGTTCCCGGTCAGGATCAGAAAGAGTTAAGACACCTTCTAAGGCCTTAAAGTCCCGGTTAGCGAAAACAGCAATAACCGGGCCGTTCTCCTCTTTGTCCTTGCGATGCAGAGTAACGGCAAGAATATCCCCGGCAGGCAAGCCAGTGGCGGTTAAGCTGTAGCTGAGTTCCCCAGTGGAAGGATTGAAGTTGAATCGGGCTTGCAAGGTAGAATTGCCTGCTTTCCAAGTAATCGGCGCAAGTTTGTCGAGAGCTGGCGTGCGGGCCGGGGCGCGGCGGTGGTGCGTGGCGTTTTCAAAAACGTAGCTGTAGCCGACAAGCTTGGCATCATCGAACGCGCGGCCGAATAGCTCAACAGCAACCGGAAGCCCATCGGCTGTAAATCCAGCAGGCATACTGATCGCAGGGAAGCCTGTGGCCGCACTGAGTTGACAGGTAGAGCCGAGAGCAGCTTCATTGATGCGAGCCGCCTTACGGCGCATGGTTGGATAAGCCAGGACGTCGAGCTTGTTGTCGCCCATCGCCTTGAGAACCAATTGTTGCAAGGCAGCGCGTTTGGCTAGCGCAAGCTTGTAGTCAATCGACTCGCGGCCTTTGCCGCTAACGCGGGTTTTCATGGTGCTTTCAAGGTCGGCATGAATGAGCCCCCCGCTCACGATTTCATCCAGGGAACGGATTGGCGCATTGGGCTGGCCAGCGAGATACGAGGCTAGATCTTCCTTGAATTCGAGGGCAACGACAGAAGCCCCATCGATAGCAGCCTGTAGCTCTGGGAGCACAAGTGGCACTGGCACGGCACCTAGCTTCTTCATTTCTTCGATCGCGGCACGGACGAGCTTGATCACCTCAACGTCATCACTTGCACCGCCGAAAAGTGGTTCCAGGATGCCAATGCGAACATCTTTGAGCGAAGCAGCTTGAAGCGCTTCGGTGAACTTGGGACGCTGCTGATTGGGGCCGAGCCGAGTGGCCGAATCGGCAGGATCCTCACCAATAGTGGCATCGAGTACAAGCGCCAGATCGGCTGTCGTGCGCGCCAAGGGCCCACCGGTGTCTTGGGAAGTAGCGAGTGGCACTATGCCTGCGATGCTCGACAGCCCCTTAGTGGGACGAAGGCCGACAAGGTTGTTCACGGCGGCGGGAATACGGATGGATCCGCAGGTATCGGAGCCCATGCCGATAGCGGCGTAGCTGGCAGCAATGGCAGCACCAGTTCCACCGCTCGACCCTCCTGGGTTGCGGGTGGGGTCATACGGATTGAGGGTTTGGCCGAAGGCGGAACCAACAGTGGTGATACCTGACGCAAGCTCATGTAGATTGGATTTCGCGATGATCACAGCACCGGCTTCCCGAAGCTTCTTCACCTGGTAAGCATCTGAAGAAGGAGTGAACCCAAGCAGAGCAAGCGAACCAGCGGTGGTGGGCATGTCGGCGGTGCCATAGTTATCTTTAACGATCACGGGGATGCCATGCAGCGGTCCTCGTGCGCCTTTAGCCGTGCGCTCCTGGTCAAGGGCCTCAGCCTCCTTGAGGGCATTCGGATTGAGGGTAATGATGGCGTTGAGGCGAGGACCACTCTGATCAAAGGCGGCGATGCGATTCAGGTAGGACTGTACTAGCGACTTTGATGTGACCCGGCCTTCGGACATGGCTTTTTGCTGGTCGGCGATAGTGGATTCCGCAACTTCAAAGGTCTGCCCCTCGAGAGACAGGCGTGCGCAAAGGAGCAACACCACAGTAGATTTCATTAGGTAATGTTAGCGTTAATGGTCGATGCCCATATTTTGCCTCGAAGGCCCAAGCTCTGTCGGCAAAAGCAGCACGGCAAGATACCTCGCTCAACATCATCAGGCAATCCACATTCCTGAGGTCAATCTGCTCTTCGAGCGACCGGCGCAGCCGAGTCCCTATTGGTATTACGAGCGGCAGGTGGAACGCTTTCAGCTCGCCAGGGCTTATCCCGTGGACAACGGAAGTTGTCAACACCAATGAGACAGTGAAGTGATTTAATTAAAGAGTTTCTTTCAGCGGTTGTGTGATCTCCTGAGGAGGATTGATCCAGACAGCGCTCGGAAGCGCGGTTGGACACGGGGCCTTGCGGACGAAGCGTTCTGGGAACTTAGCGAAAGCAAGATTTAAGGTTTGCTGGCGGACTTCGATGATCCCGGCGGCCTCGCCGTAATGAACCTGTCGCGGCGTGAACCAAGCGATACCGGAGTGCTGGTGCTCGTTGTTGTACCAATCAAAGAAGGTCTGGCAAAACTGGCGGGCGTCTTCGATACAGCCGAAGCGGTCGGGGAATTCGGGCCGGTACTTCAAAGTCTTGAACTGGCTTTCCGAGTAGGGGTTGTCGTTGGATACATAGGGACGGCTATGGGATTTAACGACGCCGAGATCGGCCATTTTCAAGGCGACCAGCTTCGATGTCATCGGCGGTCCGTTGTCGGCATGGATGGTAAGTTGGGCCCGCGGGATCTTCTGCTGATGGACCGCTTGGGCGATCATCTTACGCGCCAGGTTGCCGCTTTCCCTGGGTGCAATCATCCAGGCCACGGTGTAGCGGCTGAAGACATCAAGAAGGACGTAGAGGTAGAAGTAATTCCACTTGGCCGGCCCGCGCATTTTGGTGATGTCCCAACTCCAGAGTTCATTGGGTCCCGTGGCGAGTAACTCCGGTTTTTTGTAAGTGGGATGGCGCAGCTGATCGCGCCGTTCCTTGATCTCGCCAGCTTGGCCGAGCAAACGATACATCGTCCGGGACGAGCAAAGATAGGTGCCCTCGTCCAATAACTTGGCGTAGACTTGCGGCGGTGCCTGGTCGGCGAAGCGCTCCGAGTGCAAGGCGGCGAGAACTGCCTGGCCCTCTGCGACGCTCAGCGCACGCGGTGAACGGCGTGCTGTAACGGTCGGCTTCACTGTGGGCCTGCGCCAACGATAGAACGACGCGCGGGATACCGACAACGCGGCGCATGCGGTCAGGCAACTGGACTGCGAGGCCAGATCGAGAACGGCGCTCATTCGCCCCTGCCTTTGGTCTCCGGCAAAGAGATGCCCAGCAGGGTGGCAACTTTTTTTTGAACGTCAAGGATGAGGGAGGCCTGCTCCAGCTTTTGTTCGAGACGGCCAACCTGGGCGCGCAACTTGGCGATCTCCTCGTCGCGCGAGTCGCGGGTCGGTTTGCGGCCTCGCTTCTGGCCCAGGGCACCAAGCGCCCCTTCATCGCGCTGGCGTCGCCACTCGGCCAGTTGTGAGGAGTAAACTCCTTCCTGCCTTAGCAGAGCGCCAATACCGCCTTCTTCCTTTGCCGCATCGGCTCGCTCTATGATCGAGAGCTTTTCGGCTGCGCTGTGTTTCCGGCGTTGGGCCTTGGCGCGGACCTCCGGGTTGGGGGGCGCCGCGCTGGCGGGCCTTGCGCT